>DASXGQ010000078.1:0-12751 GCA_036488995.1 Caulobacteraceae bacterium | reverse complement strand
CACGTCGCGCCGCTTGGCCTGGTCTTCGACACCGGAACGAACCTGCCCGCCGCGTATAGGGGCGGGGCCTTCGTCGGCGAGCATGGCAGTTGGGACCGCGGCGTGATGAACGGCTACAAGGTGGTGTTCGTCCCATTCACGAACGGCCGCCCCTCGGGCATGGCGCAGGACGTCGTCACGGGCTTCCTCACCAAGGATGATAATCACGTGCATGGGCGTCCGGTGGGGGTGGCGCTCGACACTACCGGCGCCCTCCTGATCGCCGACGATGTCGGGAACACCGTCTGGCGGGTGACCGGCGCGTCGTCCTGACTCGGCGCCCCAGGGGGAACCTCGAGGCCCGGCGCCAGCGTTCTATCCCGTGGGACGGAGCGCTGCGCCGGAGGATATCGAGACATGCCGATGCGGACCCTCGCCCTGGTGGCGATCGCCGGGACGCTGCTGGGCGCCTGTTCCCAGCGGGCCCAGGACCGGGCCAATGAAGCTGGCCAGAATGCCACGGCAGCCGCCCAGGAGGCCGGCGACGCCGCCGCCACGACCGTCCATGACGCGGATCGGTCGATCGACCGGTCCACGGCCCGGGCCGACGAAGCCGCGCGCCGCGCCGACGATGCGGCGAACCGCGCCAATGCTGAAATGACCGAGGCCGGTCGCCGGGCTGCATACGACACACGCCAGGCGGCCGACCGGGCCGACCGAAAGGCGCGCGCGGCCTACGCCGCAGCCCAGCGCCAGCAGTAGGGATTCGCTGTCGGCGGAGGCGGAGTCGGGCTAGAGGCGCGGGTTTCCCGACCAACGGACACTTCATGCCCGATCCCGCCGAAAGGCCGCCGGTGCGCGGCCTCGACCTCGACCCACAGACCCGTTGCGCCCACTGGCGCAGCGAGCGCGACATCATCGCCATCCGCATGCGGTGCTGCAGGACCTACTTTGCCTGCCGCGAATGCCACGACGCCCTCGCCGACCACCCCGTGCAGGTCTGGCCGAAAACCGAATGGGATCAGCTGGCGGTCCTCTGCGGCGCCTGTGGCCACGAGCTCACCGTGCGTGAATACCTCGACTGCGACAGCCGTTGCCCCTCATGCGACGCCGCCTTCAATCCCGGCTGCAAGACCCACCACCACCTCTATTTCGAGCCGCATTGAGGCGCGGCCTGGACTTCGCCGTTCGCGCACCGCAGGAAGGCGCCTCTCGAGGGAAAGAATCCATGAGCTTCACTATCTATGACGCGTCCGCGCCCGTCTTCGTGCGCGCCATGACCAACATCTCCGCCTGGCTCGACAAGGCTCTGTCCGAGGGCAAGAGCGAGGCCGAACTGCTCGACGCGCGCCTGGCGCCGGATATGCGCCCGTTCACCGCCCAGGTGCAGATGTCGTCCGATACGGCCAAGAACACGATCGCCCGTCTCGCGGGCCTGCAGGCGCCGGCGATGCCCGACACCGAAGCGAGCTTCGCCGAGCTGAAGGATCGTTGCCGCCGGACGATTGATTTCGTGCAGAGTGTGGATCGGTCCGCGATTGAGGCCGGCGCCGAGCGCGAGGTCGTGCTGAGCTTCGCCAACGACGTTGGCTATCGTTTCCAGGGCGGCGCCTTCCTCACCGGTTTTGCCCTGCCCAACTTCTTCTTCCACGTCACCACGGCCTACGCCGTGCTGCGATCCAAGGGCGTGAACGTCGGCAAGGCCGACTTCCTCCAACACCTCGGCCCACCCACCCCAATGACGCCGGCCTGAGGATTCTCGGAAACGCCGCGCGCTCCTTCCCCATGAAGGAGTGGAGACCCAGGACCCAGGCGACTGGGTGAGACGTCGAAGTTCGCGAACCGCTATCGTCGTTTCAGTCCCGGGTTCTCCCTTCGCCCGGCCCAGGGCTGGGTTCGCTACGGCCCGGGATGTCGGATGAAATTGAATTTCACAACGGTCCCCCACGAAGGGGAAGTAGAGCGAGGTGCGGCCGGGGATAGCCCCCCGGTCACACCGGCACGGTGATGTGTTTGCCGCCGAACACCGACTGCCAGTTCTCGATCTCGCTGACGACGATGTCGTCCGCTGAGTGCGCGAGATCGGAGACGCGGGCGTAGTCGATCGCGCCCTCGGGGGCGCCCAGCAGGACGTCGATCCTTCCCGCCACCGCGTCCAGCTTCTCCGCCGTTACCTCCGAGATGGCCGAAAAACGCTCGAAGTCGCCGAAGTAGCGGATGGAGGCGATCGCGGCGCCGGAGACGGGTAACAGCACGCCAAGAAAGGTCGTGAATGGCGAGGCCGCCAGGGGAACGCCCTCGCCGACCAGCCCGACCGCCGCGCCCGCCGAAAGGACGAGGTAGCAACCCACCGACACCACCGCCAGGACGAACAGGATCTCGGAGAGCCGGTCGAGCCCGCGGTGCGCCCGCGCCAGGCGCTCGGCCTTGGCCCGGTGATAATCCCTCTGCTGCACGACGTGCACGAGCAGCAGGCCCTCGAGCGCTCCGCGGAGATAGTCGCCGGTCACGCGCACGCGCGGAAGGCCGACGTCCCGCAGGCCATGGCGCGCATACCACTCGGGCCACGAGGTCTCGGTCCCGCGGGGCCAGCGGCCAGTTGGGCGGCCCACCCCGAGCAGCAACAGGATCGGTGCGTGACGGAAGTACTCGGCCACCCGCCGGGTCTCGAACCATCGGCTGTGCCAGCGTCGCCTCTGGCCCACGAAGGTGACCGCGAGGATCGCCGCCAGGAGAGCGAACTCCACCATGGCGAAGATCCACTTCTCGCGATGGGTGGCGAACGGCAGGTAGGCGACGCCGGCGATGACGGCCAGGGCGGAGAAGACGAAGCTCAGCACCATCCCGCCCCGATACGCGTCCGACAGCCGGGAAGAGACGCCGTCGGCCCAGGCGAAGCGCCGCAGCACTTCGGTGCGCATCCGCATGGCGAACTCGACGTCCTGTCCGGGCAGAGACTCGGCGGCGGCGAGCTGGAGGGCCGCGCTGCCATAGGCGATCTCATCCGGCGATTCATAAACCTGGGTCAAATTGCGGAATCGTCCCGAAAGCCCCTTCGCGCCGAAGAGCGCTTCGACGCGACGATAGGCGTGCCAGAACCGGCTGCTGCGCGGTCGCCAGCGTTCCGCATGCAGCGCCCGGAGCCCTCTGGCGGCGCGCCCGTGGGCGTCAGTCGCCTTGCCCGCGACAGGGTGCAGCGTCTCATCGATGACCCGGGCCAGGGCGGCCTCTCCGTCCGGCTCGCTTCGCGCGCCGGCCATGATCGCCACAAGGGACTCGGGCGCGGTGAGGATCCGCCAGCCGGTCGGGGCGCGCGCGTCGATCCAGACCACCGGGGCGCCCTGCTCCAGGGCCAGGGCGATGGTGTGCCCGGTGCCACCGACAGCGGCCGAGGCGGTCCCGTCCCAGATCCCGACCACGAGATCCGAGTGCTCGATCATCACCTGCGTCGCCAGGGAGACACGTTCGGAAGCCTCGGCCGCGAAGGCGTCGGCGGCGGCGGCGTCCCCACTCATCTTCCTCAGGAACAGCGGCGCGATGACGGCGTCCTTGTCGGCCAGCTCGAAGAGGCGCGCGTGCTGCTCGAGGGCCCGGATCCTCGCCGCGCGCGCCGTCGTCGCCGACCCGCATGAGCCGTCGCCGGACAGCAGGAAGCGAGCCTCCTCCTCGGTGTGGGGAAGGGCGTTGATGGCGCGGTTCAGCTCACGTCCGAATGGGAGGGGCGCGCTGAGGTCCCAGCCGCGTTCAAGGGCGAGCGCCGCCGCCAGCTGGTCGGCGCCCTCGGCAAGCAGGGAATGGAGGCGCGGAGGCGACGGGGGTCCGGGACCCAGCAGGGCAGGCGCGCTCGCGAGAACCCGATCGACCGAATTGAACACCGCCCGGAGGGTCGCTTCGATGCCCTCCAGATTGGCGACGAAGGCGGCGTTGCCGTGGCGGTGACCGGTAATGCCCACCGACAGTCGCAGCCGCGGCGGCGCAGGCGCATCTCGGCCGTCCGCCTCCAGCGTCAGGCTCATCCGGCGTGAAGGCCCGCCCCCTGAGCCTGATGGACCACAGTCCCCAGGTCCTGGCGGAAGTCGAACTGCATCCAGAAGCCCTGGCCCACCTGCTGCCAGTCGGGCGAGATCCCCAGTTCGTCCAGGTACGGGTGGGAGGCGTAGGAGATGACCCGCACCTCATAGGCGTCATGGGTCAGGCCAGACGCGCTGTGACCGGTCACTGTTGCCTTGGCCTCGACGACCTCCTGGTAGCAGGCCCGGTTCGGCTCGGTGCAATCAGGGAACTGCTTGAGGAAGGCCATGGTCATCTCGCCGGAGCCGATGGCGGCCTGGATGCGCCCGGCGGCCGATACGAGGTCGCCGCTCAGTCGCTCCACTGCCTTGCGTCCGAGCTCCTCGAGGCTACCGAGGAGCCCCTCCCGGCGAACCGGGGCCGCCGGGCGCACCTCGAACATCGGCGCCCAGTGCGCCTGGCTCTGTGGCCCATAGACGTCCACCACCCACCCATCGGCCGCGAACGTGCGCGCGGCCGCTGGATCGGACCCCTTTGGGCTGAAGTCGAAGCGGCCGAGCTGCTTGGGAAAACCCCAGACCTCGCGTCCGGTGCACAGGGCCGGGCCGCTGTCGACGAACAGGTAGGCGGGGATCCAACGCAAGGCGAGGCCGCCCTCGCCCTCCCGCTGGGCGAGGATCCAGATCGTGATGTCGATCTCGCTGGTCCAGCCGCGCGAGGGATGCTCGTTGAGCAAATAGAGTTTCTGGATTTCGGCAATGCCGAGGAAGACGCGATCGCCCAAGGCCCGGTACTTCACGCCCTTGGGCGCGAGGAAGGTCTTATCCAACCACGCCTGCAGCTTCGCCCCGTCCGCCGCGAGGCAGAAGTTGTGCATGGTGACTCCGTCCAGCTGGACGGTCCCCAGGCCATCGTAAAGGTTGCCGTCTTTGACGTAGGCAGGCAGTTCGCTCACGACCTCTCCCCTCGTTTTGGC
Source organism: Caulobacteraceae bacterium (assembly GCA_036488995.1). Classification (GTDB taxonomy): domain Bacteria; phylum Pseudomonadota; class Alphaproteobacteria; order Caulobacterales; family Caulobacteraceae; genus Acaudatibacter. The sequence goes on along the minus strand of DASXGQ010000078.1, from coordinate 7,785 downwards.
GTGTCAGGCGATCAGGTCGGCAGTTCGGGCAGCTTGCCGAGAACGGCCATGGCGCACCGGTAGCCGCTGCGCGCCGCGCTCTCGGCGCACCCCGAATTGATCCCGTTTCGCGTCCAGTCGCCGGCCAGGAACAGGTTCTCCAGGCCCGACTGGTTGGCGTCCATGCGGGTATAGACGCTGTCCTTGGGCGACTGGACGTAGAGATCCGAGGGCGCGCAGTTGGCGCGGATATACTGGCGCGTCAGCACGTCGCCGGGCGCTCCAGGGTCGGGATCGTAGATCAGGTCCGGATCGAGGCTGTAGGGACTGCTCGGCGAAACCGCCCGCGGCCAGTAGAAATCGGAGTTCGTCTCCAGCCAGCTCACCGCCAGATCGTATGCCTTGATATTGGCCGGCATGCCGTTCTGCGGCCCCTGGATCTGGCCGCAGAAATAGATGATCGACCGCGGGACCTCCGCCCCGTTCCACGTCTCCCGAGAGAGCAGGTGGGTCATGTCCGACCAGGAGCTGTAGGGCTGGTCTGCGCCGGTCAGCGTGCGCCCGGCCGAGACCGCGCCAAGGTCGTCCATGTCACGCTTCATCCACAGCTGCATGGCGCAGGTGCGCGTGAGGGTGATGGCATTGAACATCGGACCCCAGTTCGACCTCGGCAGACGCGTGGGGAAGCTGTCGCACACCTGCTTTAGCCCGCCGACCGAGATGCCGATGATCGCCTTGTCGAAATCGACCCCCGCCTCCAGGCGGCAGGCGGTCCCGGCGCCGCCGGGCTCGTCATTGTGCTCGGCCTCCATGTCGCGGCCCGACGCGCGATGGACGTCAGCATCCGCGATCTGGTCCCACAGGGGCTCGGCGGGCCAGCCCTCCAGCGGGACCTCCTTGGGCCAGCCGGGAATTGGCACGCCGATCAGGGGATCATAGCCCTTCGCCGGATTCTTGAGCTCGACCTGGCGGACATAGTCGATCGAGGCGAGGCGATCGGTGGTCGGATCGATGTTGAGGCCGGTGATGCGCGAGAAGAACTCGAACTTCACGCCGCGCTTCTTCATGGCCAGGTAGAGCGGGGCGATCACCACATCGCCCATCGCCCCGCGCATCTTCCAGAAGAAGTGGCCGTTGTAGGAGATCAGAAGGAAACCCGATCGCAGGGCTGTCCCCGCCGCGAAGTTCCGGAACCTCGTGTTTCCTCCGTCGCCATAGCCGAAGACGTAGTCGTAGAGGCTGGAGATCGGCGCCCAGTCGATCAGGTCCTGGGCGCGCTTCCCTGGTTCGCCCCATTTGGGACTCTGGGTCTTCGCCACGGCGACCGCGTTCTTGTAGAGCCACTCGCTCCACTCATAGCGGTCGATGACGTCGTAGCCCCGATGGATCAGGTTCTCCTCGGCGATCCCGTGCAGCACCGCCTGGGTCAGGAAGCCGAAATAAAGGAAGCGTTCGAGCGAGAGCCGTGACTGCGGGTCGAGCTTCTGGCTGTCGAACGACAGCATCTCGGCTTCGATGTGCTTTATCAGCTCGTGCATGATGAAGGCCTCGACGCACTCCTTGAGGTCCTCCTCGGTCTTCTTGATGAAGTCGCCCAAACCATTGAACACGCCGTCGATCACGCCCTCGAACCCGCCTTCGTGAGAAGGCTCTGTGGTCGCCGGGACGGGAGGTCGCGTGCGCGTCGGCGCGCCGTGCAGGAAGAGGGCGACGAGGCGCTGGATCATCACGATCATCGGCGACGTCGACAGATCCTGGCCAGGCATGCGCGCATTGGGCGGAAAATCGATCAGCCACTGACGCGCAGTCTTGAGCGGCTGGTCGGCGTCGACGATGGCGATGGTGTCTTGCGGCGTGAAGGCGTCCCACACCGTCTTGTTGGGATGGTTGTCAGGCCGGTCGAGCGCCTTGTAGGCGCGCTCCAGCATGTGGAAGGCCTGGTCGTAGAAGCCGGCGAAGATGTGCAGACCGTGCTCGTAGATGCGATCGCCGTAGCCGGGGCGCATGTCGTGCCCGCTCGCGCACTTGCCGCCCAGGCGCCAGCCCTGCTGATAGACCGTGATCTCGTAACGGTCCTCCCAGCCCGGCTCTTCGGTGAGGTAGAAGGCCGCCGCCAGCGCGCCCACGCCGCCGCCGAGCACCGCGATCTTCTGTTTGGCCCCCGCCATCGCCAGCGCCTCCCCCGAAAACAGCGGGCAGCCCCTGGCCCGTCGTCCTTGCGCGGAGCGATAGCGTCATGATTGTTGCGGAGGCGCAAGGCCCCGGCGTGACGCCCGTCGCACGTCCGTCTTGTGCGGTCCCGCTCAGAGCCTTATGGCGCCCCGGGGGAGCTGCGCATGCCCGACATCTTCCTGTCATATAACCGAGAGGACCAGGCCATCGCGCGCCGGTTCGCCGACGCCTTCGCGGCCGAGGACCTCGAGGTCTGGTGGGACGTCACCCTCCGCTCGGGCGAAGCGTATGACGAGGTCACCGAAACGGCCCTGCGCACCGCCAAGGCGGTCGTCGTGCTGTGGTCGCCAAGATCGGTGGTCTCGCGCTGGGTCCGCTCGGAGGCGACCTTGGCCGACCGCCACCATACCCTGGCGCCGGTGATGATCGAGGCCTGCGAGCGACCGATCATGTTCGAGCTCACCCCCACCGCCGACCTTTGTCACTGGAGAGGCGATCGGGAAGATCCCGCCTGGCTCGGTTTCCTTGTCGAGGTCCGTGGTCTGGTCGGCCGCGAAGCGCCGGCGCCTGCGGCCGCCCCCCAGCGCCCGCCCGCCCCTGCCCGCCGGGGCGGGGCGCCGTCTCTGGCGGTGGTTCCCTTCACAAATCGCTCGAGCCTGGCCGAGGACGAGGTATTCGCCTTCGGAATGGCTGAGGACATCATCGAAGCCATCTCGCGCGGGGTGGATCTGAAAGTGCTTTCCAGTTCCGCGATCGCCCGCTTCCGCTCCGGCGGGGTGACCGACCTCGAGGGCATGGTCCATCATCTGGGCGTCCGCTACGTGTTGGAGGGCAATGTCCGCCGCACCGACAATGCGCTGCGTGTGACCACCCAGCTGATGGAGGCGGACAGCGGGGCGGTGCTCTGGACCGAGCGTTTCGATCGTCCCCTCGCCCAACTCGCCGCCCTGCAGGAAGAGCTGGTGCTGGAAGTCGCCGGGCGCCTGCGCGCCCAGTCTCACCGGGCGGAGATCGAGCGGGCGCTGAAGAAGCCGGGCGACCTCACGGCCTGGGAATCGGTGATGCGGGCGCTGGCCGCCTATCGGCGGCTTTCGCCGGAAGCCCTGGTGCTGGGGCTGCAGGAGGCGACGCGGGCGGTGGAGATCGCCCCCGACTACGGCCTCGCCGTAGCCCTCGTCGCCGAGGCCAAGGGGCTCATCTATTACATGCTCTCGCCGGACAATCCGGACGAGGCCGAGCGCATCCGCACCCAGGCCGAGCGCGCTATCGAGCTGGACCCGGACAATTCAGTGGTGCTGTCCACCGCCTCCGGCGCCCTCCACTGCGCGGGGTTCCTGGAGGACGCCCTGGAGGCCGGCCGCCGCGCCATCCAGCTCAACCCGGACAACGAATTCGGCTATCTGGCCTGCGGCATCGCCTGCACGCGCCTCGATCGAACCGAGGAGGCCATCGCCTATTTCGACAAGGAGGCGGCGCTGGCGCCCGGCCATCCGCTGATCTGGCTCTCCATGCTCTGGCGAGCCATCGCCCACGTCCGCGCGGGGCGCTGGGATGTGGCGCTTTTAGTTTACGACGACATCCTGGAGCTTGCCCCCGACAACGCCACACCGCAGATGTCCCGGGCGATCTGCTGCGCCCGCCTCGGCCGCACGGATGAAGCCCGCGCCTCCCTCGCCCAGTCACGCAAGCTGGAGCCGGCGACCTCGCTCGCTGTATGGGAGCTCCGCCACGGCCGCGCCTACATCGGCAGCCCCCAGCGCGCGGAGTTCATCTCCCAATTGCGGGATCTGTGGTCGGACGCGGAGGTCGCGGCCTGAGAATGTCCCTCACCCCTTGATGGGAAGGGACGGCTTGCCTGCCGCAGGGGCTCTCCCCTAAGTCCCTCGCGCAAGAGCTGCGGAGGAGACACCATGCCGGACTTCAAGATGCTGATCGGCGGCCGCCTGACGGACGGCGAGCTGACCATGGACGTGATCAATCCGGCCACGGAGCAGGTGGTTTCGGTCTGTCCGCGGGCGTCGAAGGCCCAGCTGAACGCCGCGGTCGCGGCGGCCAAGGACGCCTTTCCGGCCTGGAGCCGCACCCCCATCGCCGAGCGCAAGGCGGTCATCGGCAAGATCGCCGACGTCATTCAGGCCAACGCGCCCGAACTGGCGCGGCTGCTGACCCAGGAACAGGGCAAGCCGATTGGCGACGCGACCATGGAGGTCTACGGCGCGGCGGCCTTCTTCCGCTATTTCACCAGCCTCGACCTGCCGGTGAAGGTGATCGAGGACTCCCCGGCCAAGCGGGTCGAGGCGCGCCGCAAGCCCTTGGGCGTAATCGCCGCCATCGTCCCTTGGAACTTCCCGCTGATCCTGATGGCCTTCAAGGTTCCGGCCGCCCTGCTCGCCGGCAACACCGTGGTGCTGAAGCCCGCGGCCACGACGCCGCTGGCCACGCTTCGCATGGGCGAACTGATCCAGGAGATCGTTCCGCCCGGCGTGATCAATGTGATCGCCGACGCCAACGACCTGGGCGGCGAACTGACCGCCCATCCCGACGTGCGCAAGGTGTCCTTCACCGGCTCTACCCCCACCGGCAAGAAGGTGATGGCCGGCGCAGCCGACGCGCTCAAGCGGGTGACCCTGGAGCTGGGGGGCAACGACGCGGCCATCGTGCTGGGCGACGTTGATCCAAAGGCCGCCGCGCCGAAGATCTTCCGCGGCGCGTTCCAGAACAACGGCCAGGTCTGCATCGCGGTGAAGCGGGTCTACGCCCACGACAGCATCTATGACGAGCTGTGCGCCGAACTCGCGAAGCTGGCCGACGAGGCGGTGATCGGCGATGGCCTGCAGCAGGGCGTGCAGATGGGGCCGCTGCAGAACAAGATGCAGTTCGAGAAGGTGAAGGAGCTGCTGGAGGACGCGCGAAAGCACGGCAAGGTCATCGCCGGCGGCGTGGTTCCCGACCAGCCCGGCTACTTCATCCGCCCGACCATCGTGCGCGACATCGCCGACGGCACGCGCATCGTCGACGAGGAGCAGTTCGGCCCGGTGCTGCCGGTGATCCGCTTCAGCGAGGCCGGGGACGCCCTGACGCGCGCCAACGCCAGTCCATGGGGCCTGGGCGGATCGGTCTGGTCGAACGACGCGGAGCGCGCCCACGCCCTGGCCGAGCAGATGGACTCCGGCACGGTGTGGATCAACCACCACGGCGACCTGGCTCCGAACATCCCCTTCGGCGGCGCCAAGCAGTCCGGCATGGGCGTGGAGCTGGGCGAGGAGGGCCTGGCCGAGTTCACCCAGCTGCAGGTGATCAACATCTCGCGCCAGGTCTGAGCGGGTCGGGCGGGATTGCGCTCCCCGCGTCCGCCCAGGCCGCCGCCCTTGCCTGACGCGAAGTCAGTACCATAAGGCTCATTGCAAGCAGCCATGCCCGATATCTTCCTGTCCTATAGCCGCGAGGACCAGGCGACGGCCCGCCGTTTCGCCGAAGCCTTCGCGGCCGAAGGCCTGGATGTCTGGTGGGACGTCACCCTGCGCTCGGGCGAGGCCTATGACGAGGTCACCGAGGCGGCGCTGAAGAGCGCCAAGGCGGTGGTCGTGCTCTGGTCCGGCGTCTCGACCGTTTCGCGCTGGGTGCGCTCGGAAGCCACGCTTGCCGACCGCAGGGGCGTGCTCGCCCCGGCGATGATCGAGCCGTGCGAGCGGCCGATCATGTTCGAGCTGACCCAGACCGCCGATCTCGCCCACTGGCAGGGCGAGCCGGACGATGTGGCCTGGCGCGGTTTCGTCGCCGACGTACGTCGCTTCATCGATCGCAAGGAAGGCTCCCCCGCCTCCCCGGCGCCGGCGGCCGTGCCCGCGCCGCCCGCCCAGCCCAAGCGCGGCAAGCGCGGCGGAGTCCCCTCCCTGGCGGTCCTGCCGTTCACCAATCGCTCGGGCCTGGCGGAGGACGAGGCTTTCGCCTCAGGCATGGTGGAGGACATCGTCGAGGCCCTCTCGCGCGGCGTGGAGATGCGGGTCATCGCCAGCTCGGCGGTGGCGCGCTTCCGGTCCGGAGGGGCAATCGATCTCGAAGCGCTCGGTCGGCAACTGGGCGTCCGCTACGCCCTCGAAGGCAATGTCCGGCGCAGCGGCCAGACCCTGCGGGTCACCACCCAGCTGGTGGAAATCGCCGACGGGGCGGTGATCTGGACCGAGCGGTTCGACCGCCCCCTCGACCAGCTGTTCGATCTGCAGGAGGCCCTGGTGCTCGAGGTAGCGGGGCGCCTGCGCGTGCAGACCCATCGCGCCGAGATCGAGCGCGCCCTGCGCAAGCCCGGCGACCTCACCGCCTGGGAGGCGGTGAATCGCGCCGTCGCCGCTCATCGCAAGATGACGCCGGAGGCCCTGATGCTTGGCCTGCAGGAGGCGCGCCGGGCCCTGGAGATCGCCCCCGACTACGCCCTGGCCCTCGCCCTCGTCGCCCAGGCCGAAGGGATAATCTACAACCAGCTCGTGCCGGACAATCCGGCGGAGGCCGAGCGCATCCGAGGCCTCGCCGATCGGGCGATCGCCCTGGAGCCGGACAACACCGTCGTTCTCTCCACAGCCGCGGGAGCCCTGCACACGACTGGGTTTCCCGAGGAGTCGCTCGCCGCGGCCCAGAGGGCGGTCAAGCTCAACCCGGAGAACGAGTTCGGCCTTCAGCAGTGCGGCGTCGCCCTGACCCTGCTGGGCCGGTACGACGAGGCGCTGGCCTGCTTCGCGCGGGAAGAGGCGGCGGCGCCGGGCCATACCTCCATCTCGCACTCATTACTCTGGAAAGCCTTCGCCCATGTCCGCGCCGACCGCTGGGAGGAGGCGATCGCGGTCTACGACCCCCTGCTGGAGCTGACCCCCGACAACGCCGCGCCCAACATCGGCAAGGCCGTCTGCTGCCATCACCTTGGGCGGCTCGAGGACGCCCGCGCCTTGATGCAGCGCGGGCGCCGCGCCGATCCGGCGACGCCGCTGGCGACCTGGCGCATGCGTTGGGGCCGCGCCCTGCGCGGCAGTCCCGTGGCGGACGTCTATCTTGGCCATCTCGACGCGGCGTGGGCCGCCGCCGAGGTCCAGACGGCCTGAGGGCCGCTCAGAAGTCTGCTGCGATCGCCACCACCACCGTGCGGGGCGGGTTGAAGGCGCGGGAGAAGAAGGCGGGTTCGGCGGCGGCGTAGGTGATCTGGTTGAAGAAGTTCCGCGCCGTGACGGTCAGCCGATAGAAGCTTCGCGCATAGCCGACCGAGAAATCCGCCGTGCGCGTGGGGTTCTGGAACGCGCCCTGGGCGCCCAGGTCCGCCAGGGCGTAGCCGCCCGTCCAGGCGTAGGACACGTCCGCCAGGAACCGGCCGGGCCCCACGGCGTGCTCGTAGTCGGCGCGCAGGACGGCGTTGTACTTCGGCGCGCGGACCAGGGGCATGCCGGTGAGATCGGCGCTCGCTCCCGCCGGGCCGGCGACGTTCGAGGGACCGACCGGGACCTGGGCCGCGGGGACGAGGCCGTCGGCGACGCGCGCGTCCTCCCAACCGCCCAGGGCGGTCAGCATCAGGCCGGGCGTGGCGAGCGGGCGATAGGCCAGGGTCGCCTCGGCGCCCTTGGCGTCGACGCGGGGCAGGTTCAGCACATATGT
>DASXGQ010000052.1:0-25344 GCA_036488995.1 Caulobacteraceae bacterium | reverse complement strand
GCGGACCTCGAAAAGGCGATGGACTTCTATTGCCAGGGTCTGGGGCTGGAGGAGGTCCAACGGGTCGATAACCCCAATGGCCGCTTCACTCTCGTCTTCCTCGCCGCGCCCGAGGACAAGGACATGGCGAAGGAACGGCGGGCGCCGATGGTCGAGCTGACCTACAATTGGGACCCGGAGAACTATACGGGCGGCCGCAACTTCGGCCATCTCGCCTACCAGGTGGACGACATCTACGCGACCTGCAGCAAGCTGATGGACCGCGGCGTGACGATCAACCGGCCGCCGCGCGACGGCCATATGGCCTTCGTCCGCTCGCCCGACGGGATCTCCATCGAGCTGCTGCAGAAGGGCGGCGCCCTCTCGCCCGCCGAGCCCTGGACGAAGATGGAGAACATCGGCGCCTGGTAGATTCCCAGCCGTCTTGGCTCAGGGCGGAGTCCTGTACGACGACCTGAGCCAGTCGACGGCGGCGTCGATATAGGCCCTGTCCCTGGCCAGCGGCGAGACGTGGCTGGCGCCCTGCGCATAGAGGATCCAGTGGATGTTCGCGCGCAGGGCCGGGGCCTCTTCGGCCTTGGCCCAGTCGTGAGGCTCCCGCCAGTCCGGCGGATCCTCCGAGCCGGTGATCGCCACGGTGGGGATCTTGCGCGTGTCGTCCGGCAGGGCCGCGACGGCCTTAAGCCCGGCGACGATGAGGACATCCTCGTCGCGCGCGGTCTGCAGGCAGGGGACGCAGGTCAGGCTCGCCCGTTTGTGCGCCTGAGCCTCCGGCGAAAGACCCGGCTCGGTGAGGGTGTCCGCCACGAGGCCCGCGAGATGCGCTTCGCCCAATCCGGCGGCGAGGCGCGAGAGGCGCCTCTCCTCATTGAGCTCGCCCATCAGAAGGGGGTAGCGAAGGTCGTCGACGCCTACGCCGTTGACGTAGACGAGCCCCGCGACGCGCTGCGGCTGCAGTCGGGCGAAGGCTTGAATGTAAAGCGCGCCGTTGGAGTGGCCCACCAGGATGACCGGTCGGGTCTCGCCGATCTGGTCGATGAGGCGCGCCAGTTCCTGCGCGCGGGAGATGACGTCCAGGCCGCCTTCCGATGGCGCTGAGCGCCCCAGGCCTGCGCGGTCGTAGGCGCATACGCGCCCGTCACGGGCGAGGTCGTCCAGGACGCGGTCCCAGTCGGCGGACGTGCCGAACGCGCCGGCTTCCAGGATCACGGTCGGCGCCGGACCGGGCGTTCCGCGGCAGTCGACGAACAGGGGCGGGTAGGGCTGGGCCGTCGATTCGTAGGCGGGTCTCGGCCCGCCCGCGCAGCCGGCGATCGCCAGCAGGCCGACGCCAATGCCCACACTTGCGGCGTTCCGCGCTTTCCCCTTCAGCGTCGTGGACATTCGCAAGCCCTTGTTGGTAGGTCGATTTCAGCGAGACATTGGGGGACTGCATGAAGACGGCGACGGGCTTTTTCGCGGCTGTGAGCGCCGCCGGCCTGCTGCTCGGCCTGCCTGCCGCGGCGCAGACCGGGAAGGCCATCCTCACGCACGAGACCCTCTGGATGATGAAGCGGGTCGGAGAGCCGGCCGTGAGCCCGGACGGCAAGTGGGTCATCGTCTCCGTCGTTGAACCCTCCTACGAGACTGACAAGCAGGTCAGCGACCTCTGGCTCGTCCCGGCGGACGGGAGCGCTCAGCCGCGGCGGATCACCCACACCAAAGCGGCGGAGAGCGGTGTCGCCTGGTCGCCCGACAGCCGCCAGATCGCCTTCGCCACGAAGCGCGAGGGCGACGAGGTCGACCAGATCTATGTGCTCGACATCGCCAACAGCGGGGAGGCGCGCCGCGTGACCGACGTCTCCACCGGCGCGTCGGCTCCGAAGTGGCGGCCGGATGGCAAGGCCATCCTGTTCGAGTCGCAGGTCTGGCCGGGGGCGCTGGACGACGCGGCCAACCGCAAGGCCGCCGCCGAGCACAAGGCGCGCAAGTACAATGTGCGGATCTACGAGCACTATCCCATCCGCTACTGGAACCAGTGGCTCGACGATCGCCATCCCACGGTGATGGTCCAGCCGCTCGATCCGGGCGCCCCGGCGCACGATATCCTGACCGGCACGCGGCTCGCGCAGACGCCGGGCTTCTCCGGGGCCGAAGGTGATGACCATCCGACTCTGTCGCCGGTCTGGAGCCCTGACGGGTCAGAGATCCTGTTCGTCGCCACGACCGAACACTGGAACGCCGGCTTCACCCACGTCGGCTACCACATCTACGCCGTGTCGGCCGCGGGCGGGGAGCCGCGTACGGTCACCGCGGCAACGGGTCAGTACGAAGATCCAACGTTCAGCCCGGACGGGCGCTGGCTCTATTTCAAGCACACGACCCAGGACGCCGAGATCTATCATCTGCCGCGCCTCGAGCGGATGGCGTGGCCCGGCGGGACTGCGGCCGAACTGACGCCGGGATTTGACCGGGAGGTCGATGACTTCGCCGTCGAGCCGGACGGCAAGACCGTGTGGATGCTGGTTCCGGAGGCCGGCCGCGAAGGGCTCTATAAGGTCGACGCCGCCGGGGGCCATCCCGCGCCTGTGATCCAGCTGGCGAGCGGCGGCTATGAGAGCCTTCGCATCGCCGAGCACGCGGCCCATCCGGTGATGATCGCGCGGTGGGGGAGCTCGGTGAGCCCGCTGGAGGTCGTGCGGATCGACCCGGCCGCGCGCCGCCACGCCAACCTCACCAGCTTCGATGTGGCCGATGCCGCCGCGATCGACTGGAGCGCGCCCCAGCATTTCTGGTTCACCAGCCGCGGCGGGCGGAAGATCCACAACATGATCGTCTTGCCGCCGCGCTTCGACCCGGCGAAGAAGTACCCGCTGCTGGTGATGATCCACGGCGGGGCCGCGAGCACCAATCCCGACCAGATCGGCTTGCGGTGGAACTATCACCTGCTGGCCGCGCCCGGCTACGTGGTGCTGATGACCGACTACACCGGCTCGACCGGGGAGGGCGAAGCCTTCGCCCAGGCGATCAAGGGCGATCCGCTCAAGACGCCGGGCGAGGAGATCATGCAGGGCGTTGACGAGGCCCTGGCCCGCTATCCGTTCATCGACGGGAGCCGCATGTGCGCCGCCGGCGCGAGCTATGGCGGTCACCTGACCTACTGGCTCGAGGCGACGACGACGCGCTTCAAGTGCCTGATCAGCCACGCCGGCGAAGTCGATCTCGTCAGCCAGTGGGGAACCAGCGACGGCGATTATGAGCGCGAGGTGACCAATGGCGGACCGCCGTGGGACGGGGGCACGATCTGGCGCGACCAGAGCCCGATCACCTATGCCGCCCACTGGAAGACTCCGATCCTGCTCAGCGTGGGCGAGCGTGACTTCCGGGTGCCGATCAACAACACCCTCGAGGCCTGGGCTGTGTTGCAGAGGGAGCAGGTCCCCAGCCGCCTGCTCGTGTGGCCCGACGCGTGGCACTGGATCACCAAGCCTGAGGACAGCCGCCACTTCTATGACGAGGTCCACGCCTGGCTCGCTGCCTATCTGAAACCGGACTCACCGGCCCCGAAGGTTCCGGCGGGTGTGCAGTAGGATCAGGAGGCGTCCAGGAAGGGCGTGATGCCAATCCCGCGCGCGGTGAGGCGTTCGCGCACGACCTTGGCCATCGCCACGGCGTGAGGACTGTCGCCGTGGATGCAGATCGAGTGCCCCTCGAGCCGGATCTCTCCACCCTCCCGGGTGGGCATGCGTCCCGTCTCCAGCCAGCCCAGCAGCCGGTCGGCGGCAGTCTCTGAATCGTTGATCATCGCTCCCGGCTGGCTGCGGGGCACCAGGCGGCCGGTCGCTGTGTAGCCGCGGTCGGCGAAGATCTCACTGTAGACCGGCACGCCTGCCTCCCGCGCCGAGGTCTCGAGCTGTGTGCCGGAGATGGCGAGTATCGCGAGGCCTGGGTCGACCGCGCGCACCGCCCGCACGATCGCCTCGGCCGTCTCGACCTCGTCGGCGGCGACATTGGCGAGGGCGCCGTGAGGTTTCACATAGCGGACCGGATGTCCGACCAGGGCGGCGATCGCCATCAGTGCGCCGGTCTGGGCGGCCGTGAAGCGCTCGATCTCGCCCGGCGAGCTGGGCAGGCGTCGGCGGCCGAAGCCCGGCAGATCGGGATAGCTGGGGTGGGCGCCCACGACGATCCCCCGATCGTGCGCCAGGGTGAGCGTGCGATGCATGGTCTCCGGATCGCTCGCATGGCCGCCGCAAGCGATGTTGGCGCTGGTCACGATGTCGAGCATCGCCGCGTCGTCGCCCATCGACCAGGGGCCGAAGCCCTCACCGAGGTCGGAGTTCAGATCGATCGTTCGGGGCTCGGTCATCGTGCGGCCTGAAGGCGCTCGCGGGCGGCGCGAAGGGCGTTATCGATATCCTGCAGGCGCCGATCAAGTTCTCGCGCGGCGCCAATCGCCTCTTCCCAGCTCACCAGTTCAAAGCTGACCGCCTCGCCGCTGCGGGCCTGGGCGAGCGCCCAGAGATCGGCGGTGATGACCGTGGCGATCTTCGGATAGCCTCCGGCGGTGTTGGCGTCGGCCATCTGCACGATCGGCTGGCCGGAGGGCGGGACCTGAACGACGCCGGGGACCAGCCCGTGCGAGAGCAGCTCCAGCGGCATCCGCATGCCCAGGGAAGGGCCGGACAGGCGATAGCCGGTGCGGTTGACCTCCCGGCTGACCGTCCAGATCGAGCCCTCGAAAATGCGCTGCGCCTCGTCCGTGAACGCACCCCACTCGGCCGCGGCGATGGCCCTGACGCGCGTCTCGCCGTGCACGCCCATCCGCCGCGCCGGGAGCGCGCTGAAAGAGACGCCGTAGCCTTCGACTGGAACGCCCGACTCTTGCACAGAGGGGCGAAGTGCGAGGGTCTGGCCCGTCGAGAGCCCTTTTCCGCCTGCGCCTCCGAAACTGCCCTTGAGATCGGTGGCGCGCGACCCGAGCCGTTCGGGAACGTCCAGCCCGCCGGCGAACGCCACGTAGCTGAAGGCGCCCCGCGGCCCCTGATCCAGGGTCAGCGTCTGCCCGGCGCTCGCGCGCACCGCCCAGTTGGCGGGCATGGCGCGGCCGTCCAGACTGGCCGCTCCCGCGCCGGTCACGGCGACGGCGCAGTCGGTTTCGAAACGCAGTTCGAAGGGGAAGATCGCCACCTCGATCGCCGCTTCGCCGGCTTCCTGGCCGAGAAGGGCGTTGGCCGTCCGAAGCGCTACCGGGTCCATGGCGCCCGCGCGCGAGACGCCCCAGCGCCGGCCCTCGGCGCGGCCAAGGTCCTGGATAGTGTTGAGAGGGCCCGAGCGCAGGATCCGGATCACAGCCGGATGTCCTCGACGATAAAGCGCAGACGATCGCCAGGGGCTAGGAGGGCGGGCGGATCGCGTTCCGGGTCGAACAGCACGAGCGAAGTGTGGCCCAGGCAGTGCCAACCAGTCGGCGCCTCGCACGGCATTACGCCGGTCTGGGCGCCGCCGACCATCACCACACCCGCGGCGACACGGGGTCGAGGCGAGGCGTGACGCGGCCAGGAAAGGCGCGGATCGAGCCCGGCCAGGTACGGAAAGCCTGGCATGGCCCCGATGGCCGCCACGACGTATTCCCGATCGGCGTGGAGCCGGACCGTTTCCTCGATGGAGAGATGGATCCGAACGGCCAGTTCGGCCAACTCGTCTCCAGCCGGGCCGCCATAGATCGTTGGCGCCTCGAACGTCCGCCCGGACTCGGCTGCCGGCTCGACCTTGGCCCAGATCCCGCGCAGGGCGGAGGCGATCGCGTCAGGGTTCCATCGACCGGAATCGAAGGAGACCGAGAAGTTGTTCATCCCCGGAATGGCTTCGCGGACACCGTCCAGCGCGGCGGCCGCCTCGCACGCCGCCCAGACACGCCTCTGCAGAAGGTCGTCGAACCGTGCTTCACCCACGTCGAACAGCACGGCCTCGCAGCCCAGCAGGCTGATCCTCGCTTCCTGCGAGTGGGGACGCGGCGCCTCTCCGTTCATGGCGCGCGCTTACACGAACTTGCGCGAGCGCCACAGGCTCGGCGGACCCGCTGAGCATCCAGCGAGACCAACCCGCGTCACGCAGGCTCCTGGCGCGCCTTGCGGTCCCACAGTCCGAGCGCCGACGCCTTTGCGCGCTCGAGATAGATGAAGATCACCGGCGTTATGTAGAGCGTCAGCACCTGGGAGAAGATCAGGCCGCCGGCCACGCAGATCCCGAGCGGCCGGCGCGAGTCCGCTCCCATGCCGACGCCGAACGCAATCGGCAGGGTGCCCATCAGGGCCGCCAGGGTCGTCATCATGATCGGGCGGAAGCGCACAATCGCTGCGTCGTAGATGGCGCCCTCGGGTGTCTCCGACGGATCGGCGCGCATCCGCGCGAGTGCGAAATCGATCATCATGATCGCGTTCTTCTTCACGATTCCGATCAGCATGATCATGCCGACGAAGGCATAGATCGTGAGCGGTATCTTCGTCACGTAGAGCGCGACCAGGGCGCCCAGCGCCGCCGCCGGCAGGCCCGACAGGATGGTCAGGGGATGGATGAAGCTCTCGTAGAGGATGCCCAGCACCACGTAGACGACGAAGGTCGCGATCAGCAGAAGCACGCCCATATCCGAGCTTGATTGCTGAAAGGCCGAGGCCGTGCCCGCAAAGCCGCCGTTGACGGTGTCCGGCAAGCCGACCCGATCTGTCGCCGCCCTGACCGCCGTGACGGCGTCGCTCAGCGCCTTCCCGGGCGCGAGATCGAACGACAGGGTGATCGAGGGAAGCTGGCCGGAGTGGTTGATGGTCGGCGGCATCGTGCTGCGTGAGAAGTCGGTCACCGCGCTCAAGGGGACCATCGCGCCGCTGGTGCTTGTCAGATAGAGGCGCGACAGGCCCGAAGCGTCCGTCTGGTATTCGGGCAGAAGCTCGAGAACGACCTGGTACTGATCGGTCGCGGCGTAGATCTGCGACACCTGCTCGCCGCCGAAGGCCGCGCCGAGCGCCGTCTCGATCTGATCCGGCGTGACGCCGAGCGCGGCGGCGCGCTCCCGGTTGATGTCGACATGGACGGCGGGCGTGACCTCGTCCTGGTCGCTGTTGACGCCGACGAAGGTCGGATCCTCCTTCAGAGCCGCCAGGAGCTGCTTCGAGGCCCGCTGCAGCTCGGCGAAATCGAGGCCCTGGAGCGTGTACTGATAGGTCGAACGCGAGCCGCGGGCTCCGACGCGGATGGTCGGCGGATTGCTGATGGTGACGTTCGTGCCGGGTATGTCCCTCAGCTTGCGCCGCAACTCGTTGGCGACCTGGTCGGCCGTGAGGCGCCGCTCGCCGACAGGCTTGAGGGAGATGGTCATGTCTCCGCCCTCGTCGGCCTGAACGTCTTCGACGTTCGGGTCGCGCTCGATGATCTTTACGACCTGGCGCACGTACCAGGTCGTCTGGTCATAGGAGGACCGGGTTGAGGTTTGGACGGCCCCGGTGAGGAGGCTGTAGTCGTCACTGGGCAGGAAGCTCTGCGGCATGACCGCGAAGAGGACGTAGCTCAGCGCCACGCTCGCGACGAAAGACCCGAAGATCAACCGGTGATGCTTCAAGGACCAGTCGAGGCTGCGCCGGTACGCCGCTTGAACCGCGTCGAAGCCGGCGTCGATCTTCTGCAGCCATGGCGCTTCGCGTTCCCGGTCCTGGTGACGTAGGACGCGGGCGCAGAGCATCGGCGTCAGGGTCACCGATACGAATCCCGACACGAAGATGGCGGCGACGATGGTGACCGCGAACTCGTGCAGCAGCCGGCCGACGACGCCGCCCATGAACAGAACGGGGATGAAGACGGCCGCCAGGGAAACGGTGATTGAGAGGATGGTGAAGCCGATCTCCCGCGAGCCCTTCAGCGCGGCCTCGAACGGCGTCTCACCGTTCTCGATATGACGCACGATGTTCTCGAGCATCACGATGGCGTCGTCGACGACGAAGCCCACCGACAGGGTCAGGGCCATCAGCGAGAGGTTGTCTAGGCTGAAGCGGAAGAGCGCCATGCCGGCAAAGGCGCCCAAGGTGGAGATCGGCAGGGCCAAGGATGGGATGAGGGTGGCGCCGAGCCGCCGCAGGAAGACGAAGATGATCGCGACGACCAGGGCCGCGGCGATGAGCAGGGTCTTCTGGACGTCGTCGATCGAGGCCCGGATGGAACGGCTGCGATCGTAGAACACCTTCGCCTTGATACCGGCTGGAAGCTGGCTCAGGAACTGCGGCAGCACCTGCCGGATGTCCCTGACGATCGCCGTCGTATTGGAATCGGGCTGGCGCTGGACGGCGATGGTCACGGCGCGCTGATCGTTGAGCCAGTCGATCTGGCGGACGTTCTCGAAGCTGTCGACGACCTTGGCGACGTCGCCGAAGGTGACGGGCGCGCCGTTGCGATAGGTGATGATCTGCCGACGGAACGCGGCCGCGTTCGTCAGTTGCCCGTCCGAGTCGATCATCGAGGTCTGCGAGGGCCCGTTCAGCGACCCTGATGGCTGGCTGGAGTTGGTGGACCCGGCGGCGTTGATCAGGTCCTGAAGGCTCATCTGCCGCGCGGCCAGGGCCGCAGGATCGGCCTGGATGCGGACGGCGTAGCGCGCAGAGCCGTAGATGTTCACCTGCGCCACCCCGTTCACGGTGGAGAGGCGCGTGGCCAGGAAGTTGCGCGCGTATTGGTCGACCTTGCTGATCGGAACCGTGTCCGAATAGAGCGAGATGAGGAAGATCGGCGGCGCGGTTGGATTCACCTTCCTGTAGGTCGGCGGATTGGGCATGGCCCGCGGCAGCCGGCGCAGCACTGACGAGATCGCCGACTGAACATCCTGGGCGGCCCCGTCGATGTTCCGGTCCAGCCGGAACTGCAGGACGATGTTGGTGACCCCCTGCGAACTGGTCGAGGTCATCGAGTCCAGGCCAGGGATGGAGGCGAACGCATTTTCCAGCGGCGTCGCCACCGAGGCGGCGACCGTCTGCGGATTGGCGCCAGGCAGGATGCCCTGCACGCTGATCGTGGGGAAATCCACGTTCGGCAGCTCGCTGACCGGCAGGGTCACGTAGGCGAAAAGACCGGCGACCACGATCGCGATCATCACGAGCCACGTCATGACCGGGCGGGTGATGAAGGGCGCGGACAGATTCATCGGGCCGGATGCACCTTGTCCGACGCCAGCTTCGGGGGAGGCTCCGACAGGCCGAGCACATGCACCGGCGCGCCGGCGTCCACGCGCAGCTGGCCTTCGGTGACCACCACCTGACCCGGGCGCAGATCGCCGATCACGGCCGCGTTCGCGCCGTCGTCGAACAGAACAGTCACCTGCTTCACAGACGCTTTGCCGCGTTCGACGACATAGACGTAGGGACCGGATGGACTGTCGTTCACAGCATCTCGTGGGACCACGAGCGTCTGCGGAAGGTCGCCCAACTCCACCACGACCCGCACGAGTTGGCCGGGGACCAGCGCGAGGTCCTCATTCTTGAACGTCGCGCGCAGCTCGATCGTCCCGCTCTGGGCGTTCACGGCGTTGGAGACGAAATCGACGGGCGCAGCGTAGGTCTTGCCGCCCGGACCCGGCGTCTCCAGCCTCACCTCCAGTTTGCCGGCCCGCTGTCGCGCCTGGATGCGGGGCAGGTCGTCCTGGGGGAGGGGGAAGGACACCTTGATCGGCTGAACCTGCGCGATGGTGACGAGCGCCGTCGGCGTCGACGAAGAATAGACGATATTGCCCGGGTTGATGAGAACGGGGCCGGTCTTGCCGTTGATGGGCGATCGGATCGTCGTGTACTTCAGGTTCAGGGCCGCAGCGTCGATCGCCGCCTTGTCCGCCGCCACCGTCGCGACGAGTTGATTGACAGTGGCGACTTGAGTGTCGCGCGCCTGTTGTGAAATCGAGTCTTCCTTATACAGGGTCTCATCACGCTGCTCGTCGCGCCGCGCGTTCTGGAGCGAGGCCTCATCCTTCGCATCCGTCCCGCGCGCTTGCGCCACGGCGGCGCAGTATGGGTCTGGATCGATCTGGAAGAGCGCGTCGCCCTTCTTCACGAACTGCCCTTCCTTGAAGTGTTGCTGCGTGATCGCGCCTGTGACGAGCGGGAAGACCTGGACGTAGGCCTGCGCGACCACGGCGCCCGTGCTCCGCTCGATCACCGTCATGTCTCGCCGGGTCACGACGCCGACACGAACCGGCGCGGCGGAGGCCTTCGCCTTTCCGGCGTGCTTGGGCTGGATGAGCTGGACGAAGGCTGCGAGCACCGCAATCAGCGCCGCGCCCCCGACAAGGGCGGCGCGCAGCGCCGAGCGCGCGCCCCGCGGCCGCAGGCCTTCCCCCACCCCTTCAGTCATTCGGGTTTCGCAGCAAGGAGCGCTCACCTCTGGCCGGCCCTGACCGCTTTCGGCCGACTCAGGCGCTGCTGTCGAGCCTATCGAAAACCCACGCGCCGGCACATTTCGGCGCGATTGAAATTCGCCAATCTTTCCGAATCCGCCCCACGCGCGGCTCGTTCGGCGCCGCCGAGGGTCTCGATGGCTTGCTACAGCGGATCGGACGGGTACTCTGGCGTATCCGGGCTTACGCGGGCGCCCGGTGAGATGGATCATCCGTCCAAGACCCGCTCCGTCCCGTTTGGGGTGATGGAGCGACGGATGGACGAGCCCCGCGGTCGACTCGATGAAAGCCTGTCTGGCGGTCGCCTTTGCGCTGACCGACGCCCGGCGGGGTTTGTCTCGCGCAGCATACTGCGTCTCGCGCAGGCGGTACTCCCGGCCGTGGCCGTGTTGATGGGTGGAGTCGCCTGCGTCGCCGCCTCCTGCACGACGTCAAGGGGAAGGCCGTCCTACGCGCTATGGCGCCTCGCTCGGCAATCAGAGGGATGAAAATGCCTGTTCACGCAGAACGGCCCAAGGTTGCGATGGTCTGGCGCGGCGAGCCGGGCAACGCGCCTGAGCGGCATCCTCGTCTCGAACCGATCGCGGACGCGCTTACGGCTGCCGGCTTGGAGGTGGCGCAGGTCGCCTGGTGGGAAAGCGTGGCCAACGAGGCGCGCGCCGCTCTGCTGACCTGCCAGGGGGTGCTCGTCTGGGTCGATCCCCTGACCGAGGGGCGGGCGCGGGCTCAGCTCGATCCGATCCTGCGCGAGGTCGCGGCGAGAGGCGCATGGGTCAGCGCGCATCCCGACGTCATCATGAAGATGGGCGTCAAGGAGGTGCTTTACCGAACCAGGAACCTCGGCTGGGGCGCCGACACCTATTGCTATGGGGATGTCGAGACGTTCCGGCGCGAATTTCCGCCACGCCTGGCTGCGGACCGCGTCCGGGTCATCAAGCAGAACCGTGGCAACGGAAGCCAGGGCGTCTGGAAGGTCGAACTGGCGGACCCCGCCGGACCCGTCGGCGCGGACTCCCTGGTGAACCTTGTCGAGGCGAGGGGCGATCGAGCGAAGCCGGGCTTCCGTCTCGGCGATTTCATGGAACGCAGCGAACGCTACCTGGACGGGGAGGGGCGGATCATCGACCAGGCCTTTCAGCCGCGCGTCGGCGAAGGACTGGTGCGCTGCTACATGTGCGAGAACCGCGTGATCGGCTTTTCCGAGCAGCGGCCGTTCAGCCAGGTTCACGGCGACCCTACCCAACCGCCGTTCGGAATGGCGTCCGAGAAGGCCTTCTCTCCAGCGGAGGCCCCGCGCTTTCAGCGCTTGCGGCGCAGCATGGAGGATGACTGGACGCCGGGCCTGCAAGGGATGCTCGACATCGACGCCCGGGATCTGCCGGTGCTGTGGGACGCCGACTTCCTGCACGGCGCCAAGACGTCCGACGGCGCGGACACCTATGTGCTTTGTGAGATCAACATCAGTTGCGTGATCCCGTACCCCGTGGACGCAGTGGCCGTGATCGCTGAGGCCGCCAGACAGAAATCAGTGGCGTCCCCCGCGGCCCGGCTTCTGGGGTGACAAGGCTGTCATCATCAATCGAAAGGCCGCGGCCTGGCCGAGGCGTCAGAAGCCGGACAAGACGATCTTGCCGATAGTGCGACCGCTCTCGATCGCGGCGTGCGCGCGTTTGAGGTTGGCGGCGTTGATCGGGCCGTAGTCCTCGCGGAACGTCGTGCGCAGGATACCCGCGTCGACCAGACCGCTGACCTCAGTGAGGATCCGATGCTGAGCAGCCAGGTCGGTGGTGTTGAACATGGGCCGGGTGAACATGAACTCCCAGTGCAGGGACAGGCTCTTGCTCTTGAACGGCGCGATATCGAATGTCGGGGGATCATCGATCAGAGCCAGCGCTCCCTGCGGGGCGAGGACCGCGGCGATCGATTTCTGATGCTGGTCCGTGGCGGTCAGGCCCGCGACGTAACGGACTTCCGGAATGCCGATCGCTTTGAGGCCCTCTTCGAGCGGGCGGCGATGGTCGATCACGTGATGCGCGCCCATATCGCGGCACCAGGCGATCGTCTCAGGACGTGAGGCGGTTGCGATCACCGTCAGGCCGGTCAGGCGACGCGCAATCTGGGTCAGGATCGAACCCACGCCGCCAGCCCCGTTGATGATCAGGATCGCGTCGCTCGAAACCTGCGGGCCGTAGGCCGCCTTCAGTCGATCGAACAGCAGTTCCCACGCCGTGATCGCGGTGAGGGGCAAGGCCGCGGCGCGGGCGGGATCGAGGGACTCGGGCTTGCGGCCGACAATCCGCTCATCGACTGCCTGCAGCTCGGCGTTTGAGCCGGGCCGATCGATCGCGCCGGCATAGAATACCGCATCGCCCTTCTTGAAGCGGCGCGCCTCCGGCCCTGTGGCCTCGACGACTCCGACCGCGTCATAGCCGAGGATCCGGGCCTGACCCTCATGGGGTAGAGGTCTGGTGCGAACCTTCGCATCCACCGGATTGACCGAAATGGCCTGAACCCGGACGAGCAGATCATGCGGTCGAAGTTCGGGTGTCGGCAGCTCGATATCGACGAGCGCGTCCTCCGCCTCGATCGGTCCAGGATGAAGAAATCCAATCGCCTTCATGTGGATGCCTGCAGTCTATTGGAGCGGGCCGCTGAGCGCCTTTTCGGCCGCAAGTTCGGAAGATGAGACTGGGCAAAGCGCGGAGGAGACGGCTTGCTGGACGTTCTCCAACCAGACGAACTCCAGCTTGTCGCGCGCCTCCACAGGAATCTCCTCGAAGTCTCGCCGATTCCTGGCGGGCAACATCACACGGGCGAGCCCAGCCGCGGCCGCGGCAACGACCTTCTCCTTGATCCCGCCGACGGGCAACACCAGCCCGCGCAGACTGATTTCCCCGGTCATCGCCGTATCGCTGCGGACTGTTCTGCCGGTGAAGAGCGAGGCAAGGGCGACGAACATGGCCACTCCGGCGCTCGGTCCGTCCTTGGGGGTCGCCCCTGCCGGCACATGGACATGCACGTCCACCCGTTCGAACGCCGAATCATCCAGGCCGAGCAGAGACTCCCTGGTCTTAACCAGGCTGAGAGCCGCCTGGGCGCTCTCCTTCATGACGTCGCCAAGCTGGCCGGTCAGGATCAGCCTGCCAGCGCCTGGCGTCTTGGCCGCCTCGATGAAGAGGATGTCGCCGCCAACCGGCGTCCAGGCGAGCCCGGTTGCGACGCCTGGAACGGAGGTGCGCATGGCGACCTCGTTCTCGAACCGCGATGGCCCGAGCACCGCCTCCAGGCCGGTTTCGGCGACGTGTACGTGCTCGGCAGCGCCCTCGGCGATCCGCATGGCGACGCTGCGCATGACGCGACCGATTTCGCGCTCCAGCCAACGCACGCCAGCCTCGCGTGTGTAGCCAGCGATGATGCGGGCGATCGCCGCGTCCTCTATCTCGGCCTGGCCCGGTTTTAACCCGTTCGCCTCGATCTGGCGCGGGACCAGGTAGCGCCTGGCGATCTCGAGCTTCTCCCCCGAGGTGTAGCCGGGCAGCGAGATGATCTCCATTCGGTCGAGCAGCGGCGCTGGCACGGTGTCCAGCATGTTGGCCGTGGCGATGAACACCACGCGGGAGAGGTCGAAGGGCACGCCCAGATAGTTGTCGCGGAAGGTCGAATTCTGCTCAGGGTCGAGCACCTCCAGCATGGCTGCGGAGGGATCGCCCTGGATGCCCGAGCCCATCTTGTCGATCTCGTCCAGCATCATCACGCAGTCGCGCGAGCCGGCCTTGCGGATGGACTGGATGATGTCGCCCGGAAGCGAGCCGATATAGGTGCGACGATGCCCGCGGATCTCCGCCTCGTCGTGCAGGCCGCCGAGGCTCACGCGGACGAACTTGCGCCCCATGGCCTTGGCGATCGACTGGCCGAGCGATGTCTTGCCGACGCCGGGCGGCCCGACGAAGCACAGGATCGGCGCCTTGCCCTCCGGCGCGAGCTTCCTCACGGCGAGGTATTCGAGGATGCGGGTCTTTATCTTCTCCAGACCGTAGTGGTCGGCGTCGAGGATCCTGCGCGCCTCGGCGATGTCGATCGTCTTGGGGACGGGGGTGGCCCAGGGCAAGTCGATCAGCCAGTCGAGATAGGTGCGGATCATGCCGTATTCGGCGGCGGCCTCCGGCATGCGCTGCAGCCGGCGGAGCTCCTTGCGGGCCTGGTTCTGGACCTCCTCGGGCATGCCGGCCTTGTCGATGGCCGCTTCCAGTTCGGCGACCTCGACGGCGGTCGCGTCGCCTTCCCCGAGCTCCTTCTGGATCGTGGCGAGCTGTTCGCGCAGCAGCACCTCGCGTTGTCGTTCGGAGAGCGCCGCCTGGGTCTGCGCTCCGATCTCGCGCGACAGGCGCAACACCTGCAGTCGGTGGGCGAGGAGCGCGCTGATGCGGTCGAGCCGGGGGATCAGGTCGATCGTCTCCAGGATCTCCTGCTTTTCCTCGGGCGCTGCGTCGAGATAGCTGGCCGCGATGTCTGCGAGGAGGCCCGGCCGGGTGATCGAGGCTACGGTCTGGCGAAGCTCCGGGAGGGCCTGGGGCAGGAGTTCGAGGATCTCCAGCGCCTGGTTGCGAAGGTTCTCGAACCTCGCCTCGACCTCGGTGCCGCTGTCGGTGGGTTCGGGGATGTGGAGCCCGCGCGCCGCCAGGTAGGGCCATCCCTCGATCATCTCGGTGATCCGGAAGCGCTGCACCCCCTGGCAGACGAGGTGGTGCTCCGTTTCCGAGGCGACGACATAGCGCAGGACGTCGGTGATCACGCCGACATCGTGGAGATCTTCCCGCTTCGGCTCGTCCGTGTCGGGGTGACTTTGCAGCACAATCACGATCTGGCGCTGCTCGCGAACCGCCTGCTGGATGGCGGCGACGGAAGAGGGGCGGCCTACACTGATCGGGGTGATGACCTCGGGAAACAGCACGGTGTTCCGCACGGGCAGGACAATGAAGGCGTCGCTCGGAAGTGTTCGTGCGACAGGTTCGCCAGCCTTGGTCTCGGCGATAGGGGCTGCTTCGGCCATGTTGGGCCTCCCTAGGCGAGCTTGCGAAGGCTGACGACGAGGCAGCAATCCCGCATCTGATGGCGCACCTGATCGTAGCGCCCGGGCGGCAGCGGCACGCGTCGCTCGAACCTGCCCTGCGGCAGCTCCATCCTGTGGATCACCGCGGCTTGGAGTTCTCCCGGCAGGGTCCGCTCCCCCTGGATCAGTAGCGCCGCGCCATCGATCGCCAAGCTTATGCCATCCTCACAGACGCCAGGGAGGGCGGCGATCACGACGACCTCTCGTTCGGTCTCCAGGACGTCGACAGGCGGCTCCCAAGTGGGTCGCCGCGCGCCCGTCGCGCTCAGCTCGAAGAGCTGGCGATGCAGGCGGTCGGCCCGGGCAAGGAGCTGCACCGCTTCGCCCCACATCCACCGGCGTGGATCATCAGCCGCCATGATCGCTCCCTCCGCCTTTCGGCCCGCGCCAGGCGGGCTTCATCGACTTGAACTTCCGAGCGGAGGCATAGGAGCCGCGCGCTCCGGTCAACGCAAGCTGGGCAGGCGACATCCGGTTCAGGCGATGGAGTTCGAGGTGCGAGAGAACAGGGGCCGCGGCAAGCCTTTGACATCCCGCCCGACAGCCAGGGGTTTTGAGCCGCTTATGTATGAAGAGGCCAGCCCCCGTGGCTCCCCGGGCAGGACTCGAACCTGCGACCCGGCGGTTAACAGCCGCCTGCTCTACCAACTGAGCTACCGAGGATCACCGCGAGGCGGGAAGGCGCGCGTATTACGCCGGGTGTTTCGCGCGCGCAAGGCAGGCAAAAGCCGTGCCATTCGCGAAATCGTCATCAACATGGTGTTCCTCCGCCCGGCGCGGGATTCAAAGGAGTCGTCGATGATGCGAAGGGCCATGGCTATTGGGCTGGCGATCGGTCTGGCTGGAGCCGGCGCCGCTGTGGCCGCGGCGCACGCCCCGCCGAAGGTCGAGGGCGTTCCCCGCTTCGCCCACGTCTTCGTCATCATCGAGGAAAACAAGGACTACGATCAGATCGTCGGCGGCGCGGACGCCCCGACCATCTCTCGCCTCGCTCACGAGTACGGTGACGCCACGCGCATGTATGGGGAGGTGCACCCCAGCGAGGCGAACTATGTCGCGCTGCTCGGCGGCGATACCTTCGGCATCCACGACGACGACCCCTTCTACTGCAAGCCGGGGTCGACGGACGCGAATTGCCTGGGCGCGGCGCAGCCAGGCTATGTCGACCATACCGTCCACGCCCGCGACCTTGGCGACCAGCTCGGCTCGCGTGGCTTCACCTGGAAGGGCTATTACGAGGACCTGCCGGCGCCCGGCTCGCTCGCCTACATCGCCAGCGATCCCAAGATCAGCGACGGCAGTCGGGGGACGGCGCTCTACGCCTCGAAGCACTCGGGCTTCGTGAACTTCGCCCAGGTTCAGTCCGCGCCCGATCGCGCCGAGCGCATCGTCGGCTTCGACCAGCTCGACCATGACCTCGCGTCCGGGGCTCTGCCGAACTTCGCCCTGATCGTCCCCAACCAGTGCAACGAGATGCATGGCCTTTCCGGTCCGAAGGTCCCTGACGACTGCCAGGGCCGGAACAAGGCGGGGCTGATCCGTCGTGGGGACGCCGAGATCGCCCACCTGGTGGAAGCGATCGAGCGCACGCCGGCCTGGAAGGGGCCGGACAACTTCGCCATCGTCATCACCTTCGACGAGGGCGCTGGAAAGACGCGGGACGGATGCTGCGGGGTGACGCCGGACGCGATCTCCAACTTTGGCGGGGGGCACATCCCCACCATCGTCATCACCAACCACGGGCCCCATGGCCTGGCCGACGATACGCCCTACAACCACTATTCGCTGCTTCGCACGATCGAGGACGCCTTCGGCATCCACGAACACCTTCGGCACGCGGCGGAGACAGACAAGGGCGTAAAGCCGATGGTCAAGCTGTTCGGGGGCTGATCCAGCGGACCTGATGGATCCGAGCCTCGTCATGACCCCGCCATCGGCCGTGGAGGGCGAGGTCGGGCGGCTGCAGCGGCTGCAGCAGGAGGGCCGCCATGAGGAGGTCCTGACTGGCGCCGAGCCGCTGATTTGCGACTTCCCGGAAAACCGTGACCTGCTTCTGATCGTGGCCACGAGCCAGCGACACCTTACGCGAATCCCCGATGCGCTGGCGACGCTGGAACGGCTCGAGGCGCTGCAGCCACGGTTCAGCCGGATGCACCAGGAGCGCGGGCTGTGCCACGTGGCCCTGCGTGATGCTCCTGCGGCGGTCGAGGCGCTGCTGCGCGCGGTGAATATCAATCCCGCACTGCCGATGAGCTGGCGCATGCTTGAAGGCCTCTACCGGATGACCGGCGAGGCGCAGAACGCGGCGATGGCGGCGGGCCACGTCGCCACTCTCAAGGCTCTGCCGAACGAGGTCGTCACGGCGACTTCGCTGTTTTCGGACGGCGATCTCGCGCCCGCAGAGCAGATCGTCCGCGCTTTCCTGCTCCGCAACGGAAACCATCCCGAGGCCATGCGCCTTTTGGCCAGGATCGGCATGGCTAGCGACGTGCTCGACGACGCCGAAGTGCTTCTCGAGGCGGTGCTCGTCCTCGCGCCCGAATATCTGGCCGCACGCTATGACTATGCCCAGACGCTGGTCCAGCGGCAGAAGCACGGGCAGGCGGCCGAGCAGATCCGGCTGTTGCTGGAAGCGGATCCGAAAAACCTGGACTACCGCTCCCTCGCGGCCACGGCGGCGGTGGGGGTCGGCGACAACGCCATGGCGCTCGCGCTGTACGAGGAGATGCGGGTGGACGCGCCCCAGTCGGCCGACGTCCCGCTGTGGATCGGCCATGCGCTGAAGACGATCGGCCGCGTCCCCGAGGCGATCGAGGCCTACCGCGCGGCGAGTGCGATCCGGGCGGACTTCGGCGACGCCTACTGGAGCCTCGCCAACCTCAAGACCTATCGTTTCGGCGAAGAGGAGATCGCGCTCATGCGAGCGCAGGAAGCGGCCCCCGCGACCGGCCTCGTCGACCGCTATCACCTGTGTTTCGCCCTGGGGAAGGCCTTCGAGGATCGCGGCGAGACCGAGGAGTCCTGGCGCTATTACGAGCGCGGCAATGCCCTGAAGCGGTCGGAAAGCCGCTACCGCCCCGAGATCATGGAGACCAATACTCGCAAGCAGAAAGAAGTCTGTACGGGGGAGTTCTTTCGTCGCCGCTCAGGCTGGGGCGATCCGCGGCCCGACCCGATCTTCATCGTGGGCCTGCCAAGGTCGGGCTCGACCTTGATCGAACAGATCCTCGCCTCGCACTCCCGGGTCGAAGGCACGCAGGAACTCCCGAACATCCAGGCGGTCGCCATCGATCTTCAGGGGCGGGAGCACGACCCGGACAGCCCCCGATATCCCGGGACGCTGGCGGAGCTGAACGAGGCGGCGCTGCGGCGACTTGGCGAGCAGTACCTGGCCGACACGCGGGCCTACAGGACTGGAAAGCCCTTCTTCATCGACAAGATGCCGAACAACTTCCGGCACATCGGGCTAATCCATCTGATGCTGCCGAACGCCCGGATCATCGATGCGCGGCGCGAGCCGATGTCCTGCTGTTTCAGCAACCTGAAGCAGCTCTTCGCCCAGGGACAGGAATTTTCCTACAGCGTGGAGGATATCGCCCGCTACTACGGCACCTATCTGGACCTGATGGCCCATTGGGACGAAGTCCTGCCAGGCCGGGTCCTGCGGGTGCTCCACGAAGATGTGATCGAAGATCTCGACGGCGCCGTCCGGCGTATCCTGGACCATTGCGGTCTTCCCTTCGAGCCCGCGTGCCTCGACTTCCACAACACCCAGCGCAGCGTCCGAACGCCCAGTTCGGAACAGGTGCGACAGCCGATCTTCCGGGATGGCCTAGACCAGTGGAAGCACTACGAGCCCTGGTTGACTCCACTCAGGGACGCCTTGGGCGAGGCCCTGATTAGGTACAGCAGTCCGATGACGTAAGTACGGTATCGTTCTGTGCTATCAGCTTTCGGACGATGTGGTTTCCGATCTCGTTTCTCGTAGTCGGCAAATTCCGCCAGGGGGTCACGAAAGCGTAACGCAACTGAGCCAAAGTCCGCGCCATCCGGGGGGCGGTTCTTGCCGTGGCGTTGAACTACCAGCATCTGCGCGCCTTCCACGCCATTGCGAGCGCCGCGAGCGTCAGCCGCGCGGCGAGGGGCCTCAGCCTGTCGCAGCCAACGCTCTCGCAGCAGCTCAAGGCGCTCGAAGACCGGCACCGCGTGGTCCTGTTCGAGAACCGCAAACCTCCCCTGAAGCTGACACCAGCCGGCCGCGAGCTCTTCGCCTTGACGCAGCGGCTGTTCGCCGCCTCCAACGTCATCGAAGGGTTCTTCAAGGATGACAGCGACCAGCGGCCGATCTCGGCGCGCCTGGGATCCGACTCGCCGATCTTCGCCGCCCGGATGGCGGCGGGCCTGCTGGCGCGCTTCCCCGATCTCACGATCCAGGTACGGATCGGCAATGCGCGCGAAACCCTGAAGGCCCTGACAGAGGCGCAGGTCGATGCGGCGATCGTCAGCGACCCGCCCGGGGACAACCGCTTCACCTACGAACCGCTTTTCGCCGACCGCCTCGTGGTGGCGCTGCCGATAGGCCACCCTCACGCGAAGAGCCGGTTCTTCCCCCTCTGCGCCATCTCCCAGTCGCGTCTGCTGGTGCGAGAGCCAACCTCGCGGACGCGCATTGCGATTGACTATCTGCTTAGCCAGGCGGGCGTCGCCCCCACGGACGTACTGGAGCTGCACACCCGCGAAACGATCCGCGAGGGGGTCGCCCTGGGCCTTGGGGTCGGGATGTTCATCTCCTCGGAGTGCCCGCCGGACCCCAGGATCGCCTATGTCCCGCTCGATCCAAGCGCCCGCTCGCCGGAGCTCGCCGAATACGTGGTGTGTCTGACAGAGCGCCGACGGACGGCTCTCCTGCGGGCGGTGATGGAGAGCGCAGCTGAACTCAGACGCCTGAGCCCAATCGGCGTAGTACCACTGGCGGCGCCGGCCTTGCCGATCCGTTCGGGGGCGCAGATGGGAGCGGCGCTCGCGTCGGCCTGACGCTTTGGCGTGCGCTGAAACGTGGAACGTCGGGCGCGGAGGTGTCTGTGATCAGTGAGGCGAGCGTCGAAGACCAAGGGGGTCGGGTGAAGGTGACCTTCGCCGACGGGCGCGCCTGGGAGTTCGCCGCGATGTGGCTGTTCGACCATGCGGACGAGGTGCGCGACGCGTTCAGCGGTCAGCGCCGCCATAGCGCCTCCCTGCTCGAGGGCGGCGCGAACGTCGAGACCGTGGAGAGCGAACCGGGTGGGCTGCGTCTGCGCTTCTCCCGGCCGCCCGGCGAGCGCCGGATTTCGGCAGGCGCCCTCCGCGCCGGTATCCTCCGGCCACCGCACGCAGTCGAGCTTTGGGAGACCCCGCAGGCGATCGCCGACGCTCCGCCCGTCCCATTCGAAGCCTATCTCGCCGAAGACGGCGCGCTGCGTGAAGCGCTTGCCCGCGTGAGGCGCTGGGGTTTGGCCATTCTCTCGGGCGTCGGCGCCGATCCTTCGGCAGTGGAGCGCGCCGTCGCGAAGTTCGGCTTCGTGCGCGAGACCAACTATGGACGTACGTTCGATGTGCGCGTCGAACCTGCGCCCGGCAACCTGGCCTATTCCGATCTCGGTCTTGATCTTCACACGGACAATCCGTACCGCGATCCGGTCCCCACGCTTCAGCTGCTTCACGCGATCGTCGTGGACGAGGCGGGCGGCGAGAGCCTGTTCGCAGACGGCTTCGCGCATGCCGAAGCGCTGAGGCGTGGGGCGCCAGCGGCGTTCGATATCCTTGCGCGAACCCCAGTCCGCTTCGCCTTCGCAGAGGCATCTGGCTCCCGCTGGTCGCACGCGGCGCCGGTGCTTTCGCTGGATACGCTCGGCGCCCTCGAGGCGGTTCGGTTCAATCACCGCTCACTCGATCTGGAAGCGGGCGAAGCGGCGCTGACCCAGGCCTGGTACGAGGCGTATCTTGCTTTCCACCGTCGCGTTCACGCGCCCGGCGCCGCTTACGAGCAGCGTCTGGCGCCGGGCGACATGGTGGTCTTCGACAATCGACGTATCCTGCACGGGCGGCGCGCTCTGACGCGGGAGACTCCGCGCTGGCTTCGCGGCTGCTATGCGGACGTCGACGGGCTCGCCGCCACCCTCGCCAGGCTCGAGGCCGCGGACCAATCGGGGGCGTCGCGATGACGGACCGCCCGATCGAAGAGATCTTTCATGCGTTCGCGGAGCGCGGCGGGGATTTCTATGGCGAGCACGTCTCCCAGCTCGACCACGCCTTGCAGTGCGCGTTCCTCGCCTCCGAGGAGAGCGCTGGCGATCACCTGATCGCGGCGGCGCTGCTGCACGATTTCGGTCATCTGTTCGAGGGGCGCGGGGAGGTCGCAGAGACAGAGGGACGGGACGCCCGGCACGAGGTCCACGGTGCAAGGACGCTCGGACGCTGGTTCGGCCGGGAGGTGACCGGCCCGATTGCGCTCCACGTGTCAGCCAAGCGGTACCTGTGTGCGATTGAGCCTGGCTATGAGGATGGGCTGAGCCCAGCCTCGCAGCTGAGCCTCCAGCTGCAGGGAGGGCGCTTCACCGCAGAAGAGCGGCAAAGGTTCGAGCGCAGCCCGTTCGCGGCCGACGCGGTGCGCCTCAGACGCTGGGACGACACGGGCAAGATCCCCGATCTCGCCGTCCCGGGGTTGGAGCACTACCGCCCACTGCTGGAGCGCCTCGCTTTCGTTTAAGCGTCGGCGGGGCGCTGGCCGGCGGCGATGCGACGCTCAATCTCGGCGAGGGCGGCGGGCAGGTCGGCGACGGTGTCGATGACGAGATGGGCGCCCGCCACTCTCAGGGATTCTGCTGCGCGTTCGACACGCGCGTGGCGTTCGTTCTCTCCGAGCGCCCGGAATTGCTCGAGGCTCAGTCCGACCCCATTGCCGGACGCGGCCACGCCCACGCTCCAGCAACCCGCGGCGCGGCCTTCCTCGACGCCCACCTCGGCGTCATCCACCTTCACGCAGAGCTGGGCCGGCCAGGCGTCGAGCGTGACCAGGGCTTGCCACAGCATCAGGGGCGAGGGACGACCCGACGGCGTTTCGCCCGCGCAAATCACGACTTCCGGGGAATAGCCCTGGGCCTGCGCCCGATGCAGGATTCCCTTCATCATCTGCCGCGTGTAGCCCGTCCCGGAGCCGACCCGTACGCCCTGGGCGCGCAACCCCGAGGCGACCGCGGCCGCGCCCGGGATGAGATCGCTGAACCGCGCCGCCGCCTGCGCCATGAGCGGCTCGAGCTCGCGATAGACCCGCTCGAGGTCCGGCTCCGTCGGCGCCGACCCCTTCGCCTCCGCCCAGGCCTGCGACACCTTCGGCCAGGCCAGCAGGGCGGCCACGTGGTCGCGTTTGGCCCGGCCCATGTCGCGGCGGGCGTCCTCACCGGAGAGCGCCACGCCCTCGGCGGCGAAGGCCTCGATCAGGGCCTCGACCGGCGCCTGGCAGCCGAAGTCCACCATCGTCCCGGCCCAGTCGAAGATGACCGCCCTGATCACGCCCATGGTCGAGTTCCCCTCTTCCTTCAGGATTCGCAAAGCTCGGCGATCGTCGCCTCGCCGATGGCGAAGGCGGTGGAGGCGCCGGTTCCGCTGGACACGATGACCAGTCGGACCTGGGGCAAGGGCTTGTCGACAAGCCAGGCCCTTTGCTCCGAAACCGGATAGACCCCGGTCCAGCGCGCGATCACCGGCGGGAGCCTCACCC
Organism: Caulobacteraceae bacterium; assembly: GCA_036488995.1. Classification (GTDB taxonomy): domain Bacteria; phylum Pseudomonadota; class Alphaproteobacteria; order Caulobacterales; family Caulobacteraceae; genus Acaudatibacter. The sequence continues at coordinate 2,073 of DASXGQ010000052.1, read as the reverse complement.
CGGTCGCCTGTTCGAACTCCTCCAGGATCAGCGCCTCGGCCTCGGCCGGTGCGAAGGGGAGGGGGAGGTCGTCGTAGTGATGGCTGTCGCCGACCACCAGCGTCCCGTCGGCGTTCTGCACCGCGATGAGGTGGACTCCGTGCGCCAGGGCGCGCGGCTGTTCTGCTTCGAGGCGGCGCGCCAGCGCCTGGGCTGGCGCCAGATCGGCGTAGCCGCGGTATCTCACCAACCCAAGATCGCTCATGACGCCGGCCGGCCAGCGGAAGCCGGGCGAAGCGAGCCTGAGCATGGAGAGCCGGCAGCGCTTCAGTCCGTAGGCTTCGATCCGTTCCGGGAAGAGGGTGGAGAGGTCATCGTTCGGACAGACCACCGCGCGATCGGCGAAGATCTCGCCGCGCGACGTGGCGATGACAGGCGGCTCGACCGATAGCGCCGTCTCGCCCATGCGAAAGGTCACCGCGTGCTCGCGAGCGAGCCAGTCCGCCAGCCTGGGCACGGCCTGGGCCGAATCCACGCGAAGCTCGTGCGGGCTGACCAGGGCCCCAAGGGCGTCGTCGCTCGCGATCTGCGGGAACCGGCTCTTCAGCTCCGCCGCCGCCAGGAGCTCGCAACCCTCGCCCATCTCGGTCGCCAGAAAGGCCTCCGCCACCGCCACGGATTCGGGTCGGCGAAGGGTGAGCACGAGCCCGTGGTGCTCCACCGGGATGCCGGCGCGCGGCGCGATCTCCGCCCAGACATCCCTGGCGCGGCGAGCGAAGCGCCAGACCTCGCCGCGCGGCTGGCCTGTCACAGTTATGAAACCAAAGTTCCGGATCGACGCGCCGTTGGCGCGCAGATCCCGCTCGATCACCACGACCTTCAGGCCTTGCCGGGCGGCTGCCAGGGCATGGGCCAGGCCCACGATTCCGGCGCCGATCACCGCAAGGTCGAACCTGGGCGGGCCCCGATCTGTCCCTGAGTACGCCATGCGAGGTCCGATCCAGATCACTGACATCGCCGGGCGGCGTGCGAAAAGGCACGGTTGCAAGCCCGGTTTCGAATATTTGAAGCGCGGCGGTCGCCAAAACCACACCGCCGTTTTCGGCCAACTCGCTCTAGGTCGAGTCGCCGCCAGCCTCGAACGCCTGCGCGCCGCCGGCGCGCAGGCGATGAGCCGAAGCCCTAGAAGCTCGCGCCGACCTTGAGCATGACGATGCGCGGCCGCAGCGGAACCTCCGACTTGATGAACTGTGCAGAGGACGTGAAGGTGCTCGCGAGAGTGTTCGTCAAGTTGGTGGAGTAGAGCTCCATGTACCAGTTGTTCTTCGCGAAGCCGATCGACGCGTCCATCGTCGCATAGCCCGGCATCAGGTACCGCAGATAGGTGGTGGAGGGAATCAGGACGCCGTCGCCGGATGGATAGGTAGCCGGCTGGCTCCACGTGCTGCCCACATAGTTCCCGCCGACCGTGGCGTAGGCGTTGTAGGCCCCGATGGTCCAGTCGTAGCGGGCGCGGATGTTGCCCTGGAACGCCGGCGAGAAGGGCAGCACTGAACCCAGCGAGCCGAACGGGTTGGCGAAGGGGGTCTGGACGGAGGAGCCCTTGAGTATGGTCTCGGTGATGCAGCTCCCGAAGGAGGCTGTCCCCGGCTCGTTGTCGGTCAGACACGGCGAGCTGGTCTGAACAGCGTGGTTGTACGACGCCGAGCCCTGCAGGGTGAGGGGCGGGATCGGGCGCGCCACGAACTGACCTTCGAGGCCCTTGATATTGTAGTTGGCGCCGTTGGTTCCGAAGGTGGTGTTGATGCCCAACGGGGGATTGTACTGGAATACCTGAACGTTATCCCAGTCCATATCGTAGGCTGTGAGGTTCAGCTGCAGCTTATGTTCGAAAAGCTCCGACTTGATGCCGATCTCGTAGTTGGTCAGCGAGTCCGGCGCGTACGAGTTAGGCTCGAGGTATTGCGCGCCGCCCACTCCCGGGATCACAGCCTTTTGAGATCTGTTGAACCCACCGGGTCTGAAGCCCTGGGAGAAGCGGAAGTACGCCATGACGTCGGAGTTTATGTGCCACTGAACGCCGGCGCTGCTCTT
>DASXGQ010000026.1:0-3603 GCA_036488995.1 Caulobacteraceae bacterium | reverse complement strand
CGGCACGATGGCAGGACCTGCCCGACGCGCTCGAGTTTGCGGCCGGGGGCCTGTCGACGATCCTGCTGCTGGTCGGCTGCCTCGCGGTTGGCCTTCTCCACGCAGCCTTTGAGAAAAAGAATATCCGGCTGGCGCTGTCATCCGGTGAAGAAGGGCGACTCTGGATCGTCCCCGCGACGGCGCTCGCCTCGGTCGCCATCTGCGTCGTGGCGTATGAGATCTGCCTCGCCGCGTCCCTGGCCAGGCCAATGCTGGTCGTGCGCTATTTCACGCCCGCCACGCCGGGTGTCATGCTTGGCGTGGCGCTCATCACCAAGAAGATCGGTGATCTCTGGCGGCCGCTCCCCGCCGTGATGCTCGGAACGCTGGGCGTGGCCGTGCTCATGCTGCTTGGTTCCGGTGAACCCAAGCAGCAACCGATCAGCTTCGAGCGCGCCTCGGCGGCCCTGATGAAGGCCGGAGTTTCCCGCGTCGAATTCTTTTACGACGACCGTGGCGCCGGCGGCCGCGACCACGACGCCTTTTCGAAGATCGGCGGTTTCTTCTTCCATCGCGCAGGACAGCCGATCCTGGCCGACGCCGTCTTCATCAAGCAGGGCGTGGACCCGAGCCCCGTGTTGCTGGCGCGCGCCCAGGGAAGCGGAACGGCGATACTCTGGGTCTACGACACCACCGTGGACGGGACCGCCGCAGTCCGCTTCCCGCCGCGGATCTCGCTGATCGATCCACGTTGGCGCTGCCGCGACTATGGGACGCTCGCAGCGCATGCCCTGGCCTGCGTCCGGGCCGGGGCGCTTTGAAGCCGGCGCCCGCCCTGCGGGCCGTTCCGGAGCCCACGGCGAGCGAGACGATCGGGCGCCGGACGCGGGCGGACCCGGCGATCATCGCCCTGGCCGGCCTGCTCCTCGCCACTGCGGCGGGGAAGCTCGCCTTCGCGGCGAGCCATCCGCTCGGATTCGATGAACTCTGGACAGCGATGATCGCCAGTCAGCGCTCGTTCGCCGGCTTCGTTCGACAGTGCTACCTCGATGTGAACGCGCCGCTCGCCTATCTCGTGTCGTGGATCTGGGCGCAGATCGCGGGCCTTTCAGACAACGCCCTGCGGATTCCAGGCGTGGTGTTCGCAAGCGCCGCGCCATTGCTGGCCCTGACGCCAAGTGCCGCCATCCCGCGCCAGGCAAGACTGATCTGGGCGGCCCTTCTCGCGTGCTGGATACCCGGCTTCGTGTTCGCCGCGGATGCGCGGTCCTATGCGCTCATCATCTTCATCAGCACAGGGAGTACGGTCGCCTACCTCGCCCTGCTGGAGACGGCGTCCCTCAAGTCGGCGTTTGTCTGGACCACAGCATCCTCGCTGCTGATCCTCACGCACTACATCGCCCTGCCCCTCGTCGCCTGCCAGGGGCTTGGCTATCTGCTCGTCCACCGCCAGCGGGCTCTGCGAACCTGGCCGGCGCTGCTGGCGTTCGCGCCGGCCCTGGCCTCCCTGGCCGCTCACGCCGCCCTGCTGATCGGCTTCACCGATCGCAGCGCAGCGGGCGCCGCGCCACTGAGCGCGAGCGCCCTGCCCGAGTTGATCGCGTTCGTGGTCGGCGGACCCTCGTCGGCCTTGATCTTGCTGGCGTGGGCGGGCGTGTCGTTCGCGCTCTGGCGGTTGCGGGCCGGCGCTGATGCGTCGCCATCACAGTTGGCCGGCTCCCTCGCCTGGATCGCCCCCGCGACATCCCTCGCCACGGCGGCTCTCTGCCTCACGGCCTCCCTGGCGCATCCGCTGATCATCGATCGTTATCTCACGCCCGAGGTTCCCGGGGTGCTGCTCGGGATCGCCTTGCTGGCGCTCGAGTTCGCCCGGCGCTGGCGGCTCGCGCCGACGGTCCTTGTCGCCCTGCAGTTCGGACTCTCGGTCGGGTTGCTCGCGGGCGCCCTGCGCACGCAGCAACGTTTCCCACTGGAGCAGGCGTCGTCGGACCTGATGGACGCGGGGATCCAGCGCCTCGCCTTCTTCTGGGACAGCCCGTCGGCCAGGGGCGCCGATCCGGAAGCGTACGGCGAGGTCGGCGGCTTTTTCTTCCATCGGGCAGGCCGACCGATCAGGGTCGACAACCTGGACCTCAAGCCGGGCGAAGACCCGAACCTCGCCCTCGCCTCGTGGGGCCGTCAGCCGGGATCTGCGATCCTATGGCTGTACGACGATCACGTCGCAGGCGCCGCGGCGCGACGCTTTCCGCCCCGCATCGCGCGCGAAGATCCAGCCTGGCGCTGCCGCGACTATGGGGGCGGGACGATGCATATTCTGGCGTGCCTGCGCTGAGCCGACCCTACCGGGGAGCGGTCGAGACGGTCTGGACGGGAGATCCGAGCCCGAAGATCGCCCGGGTGCGGGTCCTGTCGTCCATCGCTTTCAGCAGCCGGTAATACTGCCGGTTGGCGGCGTTGTCGGCTTCGCCCAGGTCGCGCCGCGCAGCCTCTGCGGCTTTCTGGTCATCGCCGGCGAGTCCGTAGACGAGGGAAAGGTTCAGCCGGTTGCCGGCGGTGGCCGCGGGGTCGGCGGCGACGTCGGTGAGGGTCGCGATGGCCGCCGGATAGTTCCCGGCCAGGGCCTGCGACAGACCGAGGTTGTTGCGGAGCGCCATGTCGCCCGGCTTCAGGGCTAGCCCTTTTTGATAGTCGTTCTGCGCCTCGGCGTGCTGACCAAGTGCGTCATGCGCCACGCCAAGGGCGTTCCAGACCTGGGGGTCGTCCGCCTGCTTCTGCTGCGCGTCCTGGAGATAGGTCAGGGCTTCCTGGCCGCGATCCAGCCTCAGCGCGATTCGCCCCAGGGCGAGGTCGATCTCTGGAGACTTGCGGTCAAGAGCGTGGGCCTGCTGGAGCACGTCATAGGCGGCCGGGGCGTCCCCCGAACGGCCGAGCGCCTGGCCGAGCTTGACCTTGTAGGACGTATCCTTCGGGGCCAGCGCGGTGGCCTTCTGATAGAACGCGATCGCCGAGTTGAGGTCGCCGCCGCTCATGGCCATGTCGCCGGCCTTCGCGAACGCTTCGGCGGATCGCTCCGGCGCCGGATGACCGGGCGCGCCCTTCTCCGTGCTCTGAGCAAAAGACAGGCCGGGAAGAGCGCCGGCGAGCAGCAGGGCGATGGCCGCAGGCCGCAGGTCCGCCAGCCAAGGGACGAAGACGCGCGGCGACTTCAGATTCCTTGGACGCATCGACCTTCGACTTTCATAATTCGAATACAAGGCGGGTTGACTATCGCCCCGTCGCGACCTCCCGCAATGAGTTCATAAGCCGCGGCCCGTCAGCCGAAGAGCCGGGCGCGCCAGGACAAGGGAGGACGGCGGATGGACTACGAGCACCTGATCGTCGAGACGCGCGGCGAGGCGCTGTGGGTGACGATGAACCGGCCGGACCGGCTCAACGCCCTCAACCGCCGTCTGGTCGAAGAGCTGCGCGGCCTTTTCACCAGCCTCTACTGGCGCCACGAGGTGCGGGTTGTGGCTCTGCGCGGCGCGGGCGGCGCCTTCTGCGCCGGCCTGGACCTGAAAGAGCAGGACAACGCCGCAGGGGGCGGCCCGGGGCACGGCCTGGTCCGCCAGCGCCAGATCAGCG
>DASXGQ010000226.1:0-2466 GCA_036488995.1 Caulobacteraceae bacterium | reverse complement strand
GGTCCCGAGCTCGGCGCTCAAGGCCTTGGCGCGCGTGATCAACTCCTGCGGATCGGAGATGTCGGCCGGGGTAATCGTGTTCGTCACCTCGGCGGCGGCGTAGCCCAGCATGCGCTCGGCGCCGACGTTGAATATCTGGATGACGCCCTTCTCGTCGGTCGCGATGCTCGAGAAGTTGGCGCTGTTGAAGATCGCGTCTTGCAGCGCCCCGGCTTCGAGCAGCGCCTCTTCCGCCCGCTTGCGCGCGGTCACGTCTTCCATGGCCAGGACCAGCAGCTCGCCGTGGTGGCCCGCCTCGAGCTTGCGGGCGTTGAGCAGCATCACCCGGCGGCCGATGGCCGGGAAGGTGTGCTCGAGCTCGAAGTCGTCGAAGACGGAGCTCTTGGGGACGATGTCCTCGAGGAGGGTCCGCAGGTCGGGGATGTCCCACTGGCCGTTGCCCAGCTCGTAGATGAGGCGGCCCTCGGTCTCGGCGGGCGTGACGTGAAACGTCTGGTAGAAGGCGCGATTGGCGGAGCGGACGCGCAGGGTGGCGTCGAGGATCAGCAGGGGCTCGCGCACCGTGTCCACGATGTCCTGGGCGTAGTTCTGAATATCCTCGACCAGTGGTTCTCGAGTCATCGAGGCCCGCCTCCCTCACTCTTCGACGTTCCCACGGGGCGGCGACCGGCCGGAAGAAAAGCCTCCGGCCTGGCTTCCCAGGCGTTCGAGATGGCGGCTCACGGTGTCCCGTGACTGCGCGCCCTCCCGATCCCATCCGATCCTACAGCGTTTCGAGTGGCCGTGCGCTGCCGGGGTCGAAGGATTCGATCGGTTTCAACCGGGATATCCCACGTGAGAGCCGGCGACTTGCGGGATCGCCTTGTCCGGTTGATCCCAAGAGGCGTTGGAATTGCCCCGAAATCCCGGTCTGCGTGACGCCCGACGTCGCGAGAGTCCCTCGCAGCGATTTCACTGGGCTCCTCTCTTTACAGGGGTGCGGCTCTGTTTGTGGGGCAAGTCATATGAACCGAATTGGGTGCGTCATTTTACGCAGATCGCGCATGCCTGAACCAACGCTCAGCGTTGCTTCTTGTCTGCTTGCTCTCCCGAGGCACGAGACGGATCCGGAAATCGAGAGTTCGTTGACTCTCTCGCCCCAATAAGCGGATTGGGGGCGGTAAGATCAACGCTTGCGCGCGTCGGTCCGACGACACCGACGCGCGCAGCGAGGCTCGCCGATGCTTCGGTCGATCCGACCGAAGCAGGGGAGGGCAGCAGGTAGACGGCCACGCGGGGTTCAAATCCAGTCGCCCCGTCGTTGGAATACCTGTTGGGCAGCAGGACGGTCACCTACAATTGGCCATGCCACATCGGCGTCAGCTTCGACTGCGATTGCTGAACGGAGGCCTCATGAGCGATCACCCGACGGCGCTGGGCGGCACGTGCAGCGCGCGCTTCGACCCCCTGCGCGAGCTGTTCGCCGCCAAACTCGAGTCGGGCGAAGACCTCGGCGCCTCACTCGCCTTCAACATCGATGGCGAGATGGTCGTCGACCTGTGGGGCGGCTGGGCCGACGAGGCCCGCACCGTACCGTGGACCGAGAACACGATCACCAACGTGTTCTCCACCACCAAGAGCATGACCTCGCTCACCGCGCTCGTGCTGGTCGACCGCGGCGAACTCGACCTCGACGCGAACGTCGCCGCCTACTGGCCCGAGTTCGCGGCCCGGGGCAAGGCGGGGATCAAGGTTCGCCAGCTCTTGTCGCACACCTCGGGCGTCTCGGGCTGGGACCAGCCAATCACCCTCGAGGACCTGTACGACTGGGACAAATCGACCGCCCTGCTGGCCGCCCAGGCGCCCTGGTGGGAACCCGGGACGGCCTCGGGCTACCACGCGCTGAACTACGGCCACCTGATCGGCGAAGTGATCCGGCGCATCACCGGCCGGCGCCTGGGTGAGTTCTTTGCCGCGCACCTTGCGGGGCCGCTGGGCGCCGACTTCCACATCGGCCTGCCGCCCTCGGAGTTCCATCGCGTCGCCAACGTGGTGCCGCCGCCGGCGGCGGCACCGGCGGCGCCGGCCGACCTGATGCAACCGGACCCCAACAGCGTGGCATTCCAGACGATGACCAACCCGACCATGAGCGCGGAAACGACCTGGATCGAAGGCTGGCGGCGCGCCGACATCGGCGCGGGCAACGGCCACGGCAATGCCCGCTCGCTGGCGCGCCTCCAGTCGGCGGTGGCCTGCGGCGGCGAGGTCGATGGCGTCCGGCTGCTCTCGCCCAAGACGATCGACCGTATCTTCGAGGTGCAATTCAACGGGATCGACCTCGTGATAGGCATCCCGATCAAGTGGGGCGTCGGTTATGGCCTTGCCCCGGAAGGCCGGGTGTGTTCCTGGGGCGGTTATGGCGGCTCGTTGGTGATTATCGACGTAGATCGCCGCATGACCTTCGCCTATGTGATGAACAAGATGGCG
>DASXGQ010000223.1:0-21826 GCA_036488995.1 Caulobacteraceae bacterium | reverse complement strand
TCATGGCCGGCCGTCAGTGCCGGCCACCCATCGATCGTCTGTACGGGCGCTAGCCGTGGCTGCGCGCGAGCGCGGCCATGACGCGCACTCGGGCCTGGCAGGGTTGAGTGTGTTTGGCCCGCAGGCGATGGGGTGATCGCTGGGAGCAGCCGTACTTTCCGACATGGCCGCGCCGCCCGGCACGGCCACTGCGGGCGCTCGCACAGCCGATCGATGGGTCGCCGGGACTTTCGCCCGGCGATGACGGAGTTTTAGGGGGTCCAAAACGGGACCAGGAAAAGACCCGAACCTGTCAGCTATGTCCCCGAACACCTGTCAGGGATCTCTCCGGTCTGAAGAAGTGACGGCCGGCGATGACGGAAGTTAAAGGAGGAGCTTCGGTGAGCGGAGGGGATGCAACACTCACCTACTGAGAACGACGCCTAACCTCCCACGCCGGTGTTGGGCAGGACGTTGATGAAGGTCCAGACGCCTGTTTTCGGGGCGCCTTGGCCGATCCAGTGACTGGCGAAGGTGGTGTAGTCCGGGGGCAGGCCGGCGACGCCACCCACGTACACCTCGTGGCTGTAGGTGGTCTCGTGCGTGACCGGGGCCGTCGTCATGAGCGTGGCGCCCTGCCGCTTCATCTGCGAGACGAGCTCGCCCCACCCGCCGGCGTCGCCCATCACCCGCAGCTGGCAGGCCCTCGGCACGGTGGTCAGGAACACTTCGACCTCCGGGCCGCCCGCCGCGGGACCGGTGTCCGCGTGGAAAGCCAGGGCAGGGGGCGCGCCCGGAATCGCCTGACCAACCGGCCCGTACTTGCCCTGTGCGCCGGATTTGAAGCCGGCGTCGGCCGCCATGGCTTCGATGGCGTCGGGCTTCGCGGCGGGTTTTGCAAGAAATTCCGAGCACAGATGTTCCATGCCCGCGCTGAGGAGGCGCGGCGTCGAAGGGTCGGCTGGCTGGGCGAGTGCGGGTTGAGCCGCGCACGCTGACGCAATTAGCGCGAGGGCGGCCGTCATCGGCGGCGAGACCTTGGTCATGAGTCCTCCCAGGCTGTCCCGCGCCAGTCGCATCGGGCTTGTCTGGCCTCACGTTCGCTCGAGGTCTGCGCCGCGTTACAGGGGAGGCGCAGGGGGCGGGCGTCGTCACCCCCGGCTAGGTGTCCGCCAACCCAAACTCGGCAGCCTCGGCTCCCTGGCGAAGCGCCACGCGCGCGCCCTGGCACAGAGGGTAGTCTCGTAGGACCGGCGTGATCACATCGAGGAGTGCTCTCGCGTCGGGTCCGAAGAGGAAGATGCGGGTGGTCTCCGGCCCGTGCTCGTGGCCATCAAGCTCGCCGCCGCCCTCCCGCTCAAGGCAGGATTCGAGACGGCTCTCGAGCGTCCCAAGGTCACAGGTGCGATAGACCTCGTCAGGCAAGCCGCGACCGTCGAGGGTTATGATGACCTGGCCTCTGGTTCCATCACTTCGCTCAGAGACGGCCGGTCTCGCTTCCGGTAGCGGCGGCGTGACGGGGGGCGCGACACCTTTCAAGGTCTCGATTCTCGCCCGCAGTCTTGCCGCCTGGCCCTGGCGACCCAGTTTCTCGAGGGCGGCGGCTTCGTTCTCGAGTTTGGTCGCCAGGCCGTCCACGCTCGGACTCGGCTGGCGCTCGAACTGCTTGCGCCCGCGCTGGAACCAGTCGAGCGCTTCTTCGTCGCGGCCTTCGTCGCGGGCGATCTCGCCCATTGTTCCGAGCGCATGGGCGAGCGGGGCGCCAGTCGTGTTCTGAAGGATGTCGAGAGCGCGTTCGGCCTCGGCGCGTGCGCGGACGAAGTCGCGCTTCCTGCGCCAGACGGAGGCCAAGTTGTTGTGGATATTGCCCAGCTGGGCGACGGTCGAGCGCGGGTCGGCCTCTCGCAGGGCGCTAGCCTTCTCGTACCAGTCGATCGCCTCATCGAGCCGATCGGCGCGGCTGCAGAGAACGCCAAGATTGATCCACGCAGTCGCCGCCTGGGCGCCGCGCCCCGCCTGCGTCCAGAGCTCGGCCGCCTCGCGGTAGGCAGGTTCGGCCTCCAAGGGCGCTAAATCGAGGGCGGAGTTGCCGAGGTCGAGCAAGGCCAACGGCAGGAGGCGATCGTTCTTGTCGGCGCGCAGCGCCTCGACCGCGGCCCTCAGCAATAACAGCGCTTCGCTCCGAAACCCTGCGCGGAGATAGCAGCGGCCCGCGCGCCAGAGCCGGCGAGCAGCCGCGGTCGCATTCCGCCGAGTGAGCGCCACCGCCTTATTGCACCACGCAATTGCGAGGGCGTGCTCCTCCATGGTCATCAGCGCGTCGGCCGTCAGGTCGACCGTCTCGAGGTTGTCGCTAGGATTTTCGATCGCCCGAGCAATCGTGGCGGCCGAAGCCAAGTGACTGTGGCGCTGCTTGGCGGGATAGCCGGGAAACCGGCTCGCCCCAAAATGCGCCACCACCTCGAGTTCGCGCCCCTCGGGACCTTCGATCTTGGCCGCCTCGCGGAACACCGCGTCGAAAACGCCCGGCGGACCCTTTGAAGGACCGCCGACAAAGTCGACGACGATGCGCAGCGCAGCGGCGCTGTCCTCTACCATGTTCATCCGCAAGCCCCATTCCTAGGCTGCGCCATTCTGAGCATCCGGGCATTGGGACCGGCGGGGAAGATCCTCAAGGGCAGGAACTATACTCCAGGGGACGGCGGTAGCTGCCCAGGGCGAGGTCGAAGATGGGGAATGGGGCGGCGTAATTGGCGCCGTAGTGGCGTGCTCGACCGACAGTGTTCCCAAAGGTCCGTATGCTTCCAAGGTCTGCGAGTGCTGCGAAAGCGGGAGTTGAGCGGGCTGTCTGACGCCCCCTCGCGTCTTCGTCCATGAGGTCGGTGACGGTCGAACCACTGCTTTTGCCAAGTTCGTGTCTCCCGCGAATTGTTAAATCTGCTGGCGAGTTCTGCGGGCGGATCGGGTTGGTTCTATTTCGCGCCATAAATCGTAGTACGATAGAAATATGGCGTGTGCCGCGCCAAATTGCTTTATGGATACGGGTACTTCCGCAAAGGCGGTCTCTTCGAGGCGCTCCTCTGCATACAGCCCGAGGCGGCGAGGTTATCGCGGCGGGGGAGAGACTGAATCCGCCTTGCAATCTGGGCGTTCCCGCGATGTTCCTTATCAATCGCGTGTTTGTTAACAGGAATTGTCATTTCTACCGTGAAATCGCGACGATCGGTCGCAGAGCAGCCGCATTCGACTAAGAAATCGTGCGAAATCGCGCGTTAAGTTGGTCAAATTCGCCTTAAGTGGCTTGCCTTCATATCGCCAATGTGTACCGTAATTTTGCCGTCATTGGCGGGGTGGGTGTCAACAAATCCGCGACGTCTCTGCATCGGCACGCAGCCGGGCCGGGCCCTTGGGTTCCGGTCCATCGTCACCGCAAGGAGAACTGTCTTGTCTCGTATTATCAGCTTCCTGAATGACGAGAGCGGCGCGGCCGCCGCCGAGTACGCTCTCATCCTCGCTCTCATCACCGCGGGCATCGCCACGGCCGTGACAGGTCTGGGCACCGCTATCACCACCGCGATCGGAAACGCCGCGACCGTCATCAGCGGCTGATTGCGGTTCGCACAGCCCCGTGGCGGCAACCGAGCACGGTCCGTCACGGGGCGATCCGCTTCCGCTCGTGTCTCGAGCCAAAATCAGCAGTCGGGGTAATGTCTTGCGTAACAAAGACGAACGGCGACGGGCGTACGCCAACCTGAAGAACGGGGCGCACCAGCCATGAACATACGCGCCATCGCGACTTTGGCCGTAGCCCTCTGCCTTGGCCTTGTCGCCGTCATTCTCGTACGCGGCTATCTGTCTTCCGGATCGAAGCCCGCCGCGCCCGCCAGGCCAAGCGGACCGACGACCGCGGTCGTTATCGCGGCCGCACCGATCGCCCGGGGCGCATCCCTCGAACCCACCGAGTTGAAGGTGGTGAGCTATCCGAGTGGCTCCGTGCCCGCCGGGTCCTTCGCCGCGGTGGGACAACTCGTGGGCGCCGGGCCCAATGCCCGCCTAGCCGTGCGCCCCATCGCCGCCAACGAACCGGTGCTCCAGGACGAGGTCAGCGCGCCCGGCGCCAAGCTGACACTCTCGGAAGCGCTGACGCCCGGCATGCGTGCAGTCAGCCTCCGCTCCAACGAGATCGCCGGCGTGGGCGGCTTCGTCCTGCCGGGGGATCGCGTGGACGTGCTCCTGACGCGCACCGGTTCCGGGAACGACCAGAAGAATTCCGTCACCCAGGCGCTGGCCGAAAACGTCCTCGTCCTGGGCGTGGATCAGTCCGACGATCAGCAGGCCCACAAGCCCGTCGTCGTCAAGGCGATCACCGTGGAGGTGACGCCGGAGCAGGCCCAGGCGATGTCGCTGGGCGAAGCGGTCGGAACGCTCTCGCTCAGCCTGCGCCATGAGGCCGATCAGGCGGCCCTGGCCCGCAAGGCCACGACGGTGGCGCAGCTCGCTGTTGGCGGCCCTCCAATACACCGCGCACGCCGTCCAGTCTCCGATGGGCTCACGCAGGTACGCGTGACCCGGGGCGTCGATATGTCAAACTATGCGATCAGCAGTCCCTGAGGGTATTCAGGGACAAAGCTTTCGAAGTGGGGGAAGTCAGTGGGTTCGATTACCAGATACCTGGCCGTGGGGGCGGTGGTTTTCGCCCTCGGGTCTGGCGGCCTGTGCGGCCCGGCGTCAGCCGAGAGCGCCGTGCCATCCGGATTTGCCGCGGCCCAGGGCGCCGCTTCGCCACGCCCGACGCCCGCTCAGGACGTCGCTCCGCCCGGCCCGCCCGCAGCCCCGGACTCCGCTTCGTACACAAACACCAGGACCTATGACCTGGTCGTCGGCGCCGGGAAGTCGCAGGTGCTGCAACTGGGCGCTCCCTATACGGACGTCATGGTCGCCGATCCGAAGATCGCAGACGTCGTCCCACTGAACACCCAGTCGGTCTATGTGGTCGGCAAGGCGCTGGGTGGGACGGCCATCACCATCTATGGCCCCAACCGCCGCCTGATGGCGGCGGTGAACGTCCATGTCTCTGCCGACATCGAGAGCTTCAAGGCCCGCCTGCACGAGATCCTGCCGGAAGAAACCAGCATCGCCGTCCGGCCGGCGAACCAGTCCCTCGTGCTCTCGGGGACCGTGAGCAGCCCGGCCGTCCTGCAGCAGGTCATGACCCTGGCCGAGACCTATTCGCCGGGGAAGGTCGTCAACATGCTTGCCGTCGAGGGCGTCCAGCAGGTCATGCTTTCGGTCCGCTTCGTCGAGATGGATCGCAATCAGGCCAAGAATTTCCGGGTCAATCTCCAGTCGACCGGCTCGAACGTCTTCCACATCATGACCGGCGACACGATCGTGAACAGCGGAACGAGCACCCTCGCCGACACTTTCGGCCACATCGCCGGACTGTTTCGCATCGGCCATCTCGACCTGACAGTGCTGTTCGACGCGCTCGAGACCAAGGGCGTGGTCAAGACCCTGGCCGAGCCGAACCTGACCACCATGTCCGGCGACACCGCCAACTTCCTTGTCGGCGGTGAATATCCGGTCCCGGTGAACAGCGTGCCGGAGGGCGTCGGGGGCGCGCAATACGTCACTGTCGAGTTCAAGCAGTTCGGCATCGCCCTGGCGTTCACGCCGACGATCCTGAAGGACGGATTGATCAACATGGAGGTCAATCCCGAGGTCTCCGCCATCGATCCCACCCTGACCGTGAATATCGGCGGCGTGACCATACCGGGCCTCAAGGTTCGCCGCGCCCACGCCACCGTCGAGCTCAGGGACGGAGAGTCGTTCACCCTCGCGGGCCTGCTGTCGGACGACTACCAGAACAATATTCGCCAGTTCCCCTTCATCGGCGATGTGCCGGTGCTCGGCGCGCTGCTGCGGTCGACCGGGTACCAGAAGGACCAGACCGAACTCGTCATCGTCGTCACCCCGCACCTGGTGACCCCGCGGCGCGGCCATGTCGCCACGCCCGCGGACAACTACGTGCCTCCCTCCGACTTCGAGCTCTTCCTGATGGGAGAGCTGCGCGGCAAGGCGGAGAACTTGTCGCCGGAGGATCGCGTGCTGATGTCCGCCGACCCCACCAAGGGCGGCGTCGAAGGACCCCACGGCCATGTGCTCTACTAGGAACGCCCGGATGTCGCGTCCATCGATCCTCCCCCATGCAGCGGATGGGGGAGAGGATTCACACACCGTCAGGCGTTTCGAAGCCTGGCCGTGTGCGCCTTCAAACGCCGTAGCCCCTGCGCTGCGGCGGAAGATCTCGCCAGTCGCCCTCGCCTTACTGGGTCTCGCCGCAGGCTTCTCCGTGTCCGGCTGCCAGAGCCACATTCGGCTCATGCCGGACTTCGGCAACGCCGTGCGGGCGGACCAGGCGGCGCAGATCGCCAATCCGAACGCGCACTATGCCGGCTATCCGCAGCCCGGGTACGACGGCAAGCGGACCGCCCTGGCCGAGAAGCGCTACGAGGCCGGCAAGGTGATCAAGCCGCAAGTGAGCTCGACCTCGGGCTTCGCCGGTTACGCGCCTGCGGGCGGCGCGCCTGATGTAACGGACGCGGCGCCCGCGACCGGTCCCATGTGACCCCGGGACGAACATGCAGAAAGTAGGCGTAGTCGGCGATGCGATCGGAGGACAGGATGTCCTGTCGTCCCTCGTGCGCCTATTTCCAGGCGTCGAGTTCAAATGCCTCAAGCCCGCATGGCCGGAGAGCCTGGGAGGCGACTTCGATATCCTGATCGTCGGCGTCAGCGCCACGAACGCCGGCGAGGTGGACGAGGCCTGCCGGCGGCTCCAGGCGACCTCGCCGCAATGCCAGGTGGTGATCGCGCTCCGCGACGCGGACGTGAACACCACGCGGCTGCTGTCGCGGGCGGGGGCGGCGGACATCCTTCCCACGCCAGTGACCGATGCGGCGCTTGCGCTCAGCCTCGAGCGGTTGCTCGTGCGAGAGGCGTCGCAGCCCAAGCCGGGAGAGCAGAGGGGAGAGGTCGTCGCCTTCCTCAAGGCCGGCGGCGGGGTGGGCGCGACCACCCTGGCGGTGCAGGCGGCGGCGATCCTCGCCGCACGCCGCAAGGGCGAGGTCTGCGTGGCGGACCTCGACCTGCAGTTCGGCGCGGCCGCGCTGTACCTGGATCTCAACGAGGCCGTGACGGTGACCGACGTGCTCGCCTCAGGAGGCGGCCTCGCTGACACGCCGTTCGTCCATGCGCTCGGGACCCACCGTTCGGGCGCGCGGATCCTGGCCGCCCCGCATGACCTGACACCGCTGGACTCTCTGACGGCGCCGCTCGCCGACGCCCTGATCGGCGGCCTGCGCCGGAACTTCGCCCTGACCCTGGTGGACCTGCCCTCGGTCTGGACCGCCTGGACCAACCAGGTGCTCCAGTCGGCCGATCGGATCGTCCTGGTGACCCAGCTCAGCGTGCCGCATGTCCATCTGGCCAAGCGGCAGCTCGATGTGATGCGCATCCAGAGGCTGGCCGACCACCCGACCCTCCTGGTGTGCAACGCCGTCTCCGCCGACCAGCAGGCGGCCCTCACGCTCAAGGCGGCCGAGCGCGCGCTCGGCCGGTCGTTCGACATCGTCGTGCCGGAGGACCGCCGGACCGTCCTGGCGGCGACCAACCAGGGCGTGGAGATCTCTGCGGTCCGCACGGGGACCAAGGTCGAGCAGGCGGTCTCGCTGCTGGCCGACCGCGTGGCGGGGACCATCGGCGCCGTAGAGCCCTCGCGTCGATTTGGTTTGTGGAGGCGCTAATGACCAAGATGCTGTTCGAGACGGCGCCGGCGGCGCCGGCGGAAGTTGACGGAAGCCTGGCGCTCCCCGGGGCCGCGATCGACACGAGCCTTCGCGTCCGCATTCACCAGCGCCTGCTCGACCTCCTCAATCTCAGCGTCCTCGACAGGACGCCCCGCGAGGCCCTGCGCGTTGAGATCCGCGGCCCGGTGGTCCAGCTGCTCGGCGAGGAGCGCCTGTTTCTCACCCGCGCCCAGACCGACCGCCTGATCGAGGAGGTGCTCGACGAGCTCCTCGGGCTTGGGCCGCTCGAGCCCCTGCTCAAGGACGAGACCGTCACCGACATCCTGATCAATGGTCACGCCACGGTCTATGTCGAGCGGCTCGGCCGGCTGGAAGAGACGGAAGTCCGTTTCCAGGATAACCGCCACCTCATCCGCATCGTGAACAAGATCGTCGCCGCCGTGGGCCGGCGGGTGGACGAGTCCCAGCCGATGGTCGACGCCCGCCTGGCCGACGGCAGCCGCGTCAATGCGATCATCCCGCCGCTGGCGGTGGACGGTCCCCTGGTCTCGATCCGGAAGTTCGCCGTCGTTCCGATCCACATGGCCCGGCTCGTCGAACTGGGCACCATTACCGCGGAAATCGCCCAGGTCATCGAGGCCGCCGTGCGGGTCCGCCGCAGCATCCTGATCTCCGGCGGCACCGGATCTGGAAAGACCACCTTCCTCAACGCCCTCTCGGCCTTCATCGACCCGCGCGAGAGGATCGTCACCATCGAGGACTCGGCCGAGCTGCAGCTCCAGCAGCCCCATGTCGGCCGGCTCGAGACGCGCCCGTCCAACATCGAGGGCAGGGGCGAGGTCACCCAGCGGGAACTGGTGAAGAACGCCCTGCGGATGCGGCCCGACCGGATCATTGTCGGCGAAGTGCGCGCCGGCGAGGCCTTCGACATGCTCCAGGCGATGAACACCGGTCACGACGGCTCGATGACAACCGTCCACGCCAACACCCCCAGGGACGCCCTTTCCCGCCTGGAACAGATGATCGGCATGGCCGGGTTCGACATTTCGCCCCGGTCGATCCGCCAGCAGATCGCTTCGGCGATCCATCTGGTCATCCAGGTCGAGCGGATGGAGGACGGCCGCCGGCGGCTGGTTTCGGTCAGCGAGATCGTCGGCATGGAGGAGGACGTCATCCTCATGCAGGAGATCTTCCGCTTCCGCCGCCGCGCCAGCCCCATCGCCGGGCGGGTCGAGGGGGATCACGAGACAACGGGCGTGCGTCCTCGCTTCATCGATCAGCTCGCCGGCCACGGCATCCAAGGACCCGCGGGCATCTTCGTCGCAGGACGGAAGTCGCTCTGATGGGCGCCCTCGTCACGCCCTTCGTCTATCTCCTGGTCTTCGGCGCCACGGTGCTAGGAATCCAGACGCTTGCGGGACTTTGGTTCGCGGCCAGCGACCGCTCCCAGGCCGTGAACCGGCGCCTCGCCATGCTCCAACCAGCTGCGCCCGAGGCCACTCCAGCCCTCGTGCGGCGACCGTCGGGCGGCGCATTCATCGGCGGAATCGTTGGCCGCCTGGTCCAGGCGATCGACGTCTATTGTGGGCAGGCGGGTCTCAGCGTCACGCCCGTGCGCCTGCTGGTCGTCGCGGCCGGCGGCGCCGTGGCGATCTGGGTCGTCAGCCTGGTCGTCCTGAGCTCCGGCGGGGGAGGGGATATGACGGCGAACGCCTTGGTCACCCTCGTCGCGTCGTGCGGCATATCAGGGACCGCAGTCTGGCTGTGGGTCGGCCGCCTTCGCACGCGTCGCCTGAAGAAGATCGAGGAACAGATGCCCCTGGCCCTCGACGTGATCAACCGCGCCCTGCGCGCCGGCCATCCGGTGATCTCCGCCGTGCATCTCGCGGCCGGTGAACTCGGCGACCCAATCGGAACGGAGTTCGGCCTGGTCGTCGACGAGACGACCTATGGCGCCGACTTCAAGGATGCCCTGCACAGTTTCGCGCACCGGACCGGCTCGCAGGACGCCCAATTCTTCGCCGCCAGCATCGCGATCCAGTCGGAAACCGGGGGCAACCTCGCCGAGGTGCTCGATGGGCTCGCCTCGGTGATCCGCGGCCGCCTGACCCTCACCAAGCGTATCAAGGCCCTGGCCAGCGAGGGCAGGGCCTCGGCAATACTTCTTAGTGTGCTGCCCATCCTTCTTGTCTCATTTATATCTTTGATGAATCCGCAATTCTATACGTCCAAATTTTCTGACCCGGTATTCTGGCCGATTGTTGGTGTCGTGACCGTACTATACGCGATAGGACAGGTCATGTTCTATCGCATCATCAATTTTAGATATTAAGATCGCGCCATGAACACTCTCTTGGTTCTGATTGTTGAAGTCCTGACATTCGGGATTGCCGTTGCGGCCTCGCTGGCCATCACGAGGCTCGCCTTTGACTTCTGGAGCGTCAGGCGACGCATGGCGATCGGAGTCGAGCCCGAGGCGCCGGCGTCGGCGGGCTTGCTGAAGGAAAGGACGGTCACCAACCCCTTCCTGTCCTGGGTCCAGTCGTTCACATCAATCAGCGACCCAGTGGACCGCGGAAAGCTTCAGAAGACCTTGTCCCTGGCGGGGTTCGAGAGCGTTTCCGCGCCGGCCATCTATGTCGCCGTGCGATACGGCCTCGCCATCGGCCTGCCGTTCTGTTTCATTTTCGCTCAGCGGCTCGTCGCAAAACCGGCGACGGGTAGCGGACTGGTCTTTGTCGCCCTGATCCTATTGGTGCTGGGGCTCGTCGGCCCGGCGACTTTCGTGAGCCAGCGGGCCGCCGCCCGCAAGACTGCGTTGGAGAACGAGTTTCCCGACGCACTCGACCTGATGGTGGTCTGCGTCGACGCGGGACTGGGTCTCGAATCCGCCCTTATTCGGGTTTGCCAGGAGATCGGTCCCTCGCATCGCCGGATCGCCGCAGAGTTCCGCCGTGCGTCGGACGAGATGAGCGCCGGGCGAGCGCGGGCGGACGCGCTGCGCAGCATGGCCGACCACGCACAGGTGGAGAGCCTGACCTCGTTCGTCGCCCTGCTCATCCAGACCGAGGCTCTTGGAGTCAGCGTAGGACAGACCCTGCGCACCTTCGGCTCGGAGATGCGCGAGACCCGCCTGCTCAGGGGCGAGGAGAAGGCCCTGCGCATCCCGGTGCTGATGACCTTGCCGCTGGTCGGCTGCATCCTGCCGGTGATCATGACCTCGGTCCTGCTGCCGCCGATGATCGACGTAGTGCGCACTCTGCTTCCCATGCTGACGGGGCGCCACCCTTGAGCCCGGCCATGAACCAACGCCAAGCGGCGCGTCTCGGCGTCATCTTCGCCCTTGGCCTTGCCCTCTCGGGCTGCGGGATCTTCCATCACGGGCGTCCGTGGCTGGCCTTCCTGGCTCCGCGCGGCCGCCCGGAGTTGAAGGTCCGGCCGATCCCCCTCGCCGCGCCCGGCGCCCTCTATCGCCCCGACGAGGGCCTCTATCGCGACGCTGCGTCCGCCATCAACCAGCGGGACTACGGCCTCGCCCTGGACCTGCTGCAGGCGGCCAGGGACCGCGATCCCAACGATCCGCGCGTCTTCAATGCGCTCGGGGTGGTCTACGACAAGCTGGGTCGCTTCGACCTGGCCGAGGATTTCTACGCCCAGGCCGAGGCGCTCGACCCAGGCTCGCCGATCCTCGCCAACAACCGCGCCTATTCGCGCCTGCTCCAAGGCAAGTCGGCCGCGCCCGCCCTCGCATCTGGCGGCCCGCCGCGACAGGCTGCGCCCGTCGAGTCCTGCTCCGCCTCCAGCGGACAGGCGATCTGCAACGCAACCGGGGGAACATCATGGTGACGCGAACGATCACCGCGGCCCTGGTTCTGGCGGCCTTGCTGGGCGCGTCGGTTTCCGCCCAGGCGGGGGTATTCGATCACAAACAACCAGCGGCCACGTCGAAGAAGATCTCGGACGCGGACATCGCCAGGATCCAGCGCGCCCTGGACGAAGAGCGCTACGTCGACGCCGCCAAGCTTTTGGACTCCGCCGTGCTCGCTGCGGGCGACGATCCGCGGGTGACCATGCTGATCGGCGATCTCGCGCTTGCGCGCGGGCAGTACGCCGACGCCCTGGCCAGCTTCAAGGAGGTTGAGGCTCGCAAGGAGACGCGCGGCCGCGCCCTGCAGGGTCAGGGGATCGCCCTCTCGCTGATGGGACGCCATGACGACGCCGTGGCCATGCTCCAGAATGCGGTGACCGAAGACCCGACCGCGTGGCGCGCCTGGGACGCCCTAGCCAGCGAGTATGACGACCGTCGCGACTGGACCCACGCCGAAGAGGCCTACGATCACGCCGTCTCGGACTCCGACGGCGCCGCGGTGGTGCTCAACAACCGGGGCTTCTCGCGCCTGCTGCAGGGCCGCCTCGACGCGTCCGTCGCCGACCTCGTACAGGCGCTGCAGAAGAAACCGGATCTCGCCGCCGCCCGGACGAACCTTCGCCTCGCCATGGCGATGAAGGGCGAATACGACCGCGCCCTGGCCGGCGGGGCCGGACACGACGACGCCGTCCTGCTCAACAATGTCGGCTTCGCGGCGATGATGCGGGGCGACTACCCGAAGGCGGAAGAGCTCTTCGCGAAGGCGATTGCGGCCAAGGGGGAATTCTACGATCGCGCCTCGGCGAACCTCGTCATGGCCCACACGCTCGAGGCGAAGCCGGTCGCGGCGACCAATGCCCCTCACTGAAGTCGCACGCTTCGCCATCGCTGGGCTCGCCACCGTGATCCTCGCGGTCGCGTCGGTGAGCGACGTCCGCTCGCGCAAGATTCCCAACGCCTGCGTCCTGGCCCTGATCGTGCTGTTCCTGCCCTGGGCGGTCATGGGGGACTGGCCGGCGGCGTTCTCCAGCCTGATGGCCGCGGTCGTCGCCCTGGCGATCACCTTCGCGCTCTACGGGCTGGGATTGTGCGGGGCAGGGGACTCCAAGCTCTTTGCCGCCTGCGCCCTCTTTGCGGGCATGGCGCTGCTGGCTCATCTCGCCATGGCGACGGCGATGGCTGGCGGCGTGGTCGCCTTGGCTTCCATCGCCTCGAGGCCGCAGCGCGCCGCGGTCATGCTCACCATGCGCGGGAAGGGCGACTTCGGTCCCGGCATCCCTTATGGCGTCGCCATCTCGTTGGGGGCGGTCATCATCCTCTGGGGGCCCCTGGCGGGATGGCTGAGGCCCTAGGTTTTTACGGTCAAGTCGTTGTGAGTAGCCCGGATCATGAACGCCCAGAGTGACCCTTCCTGGCGAGCCCAACCCGGCGCGGCCGAACCCTATCTCGAATTCGCCGCACGGGGCCGCAACGCCTGGTGGCGCTACGTCGCCGCGCTCGTGCTCGCCCTCGCCCTCTCGATCGTGATCGGCGGGGTGATCGGCGTCGCGCTCTCGATGTTGGGCGTTCCGTTCGCGGCCCTGGCCGCCGAGCTCACCACGCCCACCCATCCGCCGGTGTTCATGCTCGCCATGGCGTTCAACTTCGTGGTGATCCTGGCCGGATTTTTTCTCGCCGTCTGGCTCGTGCAGCGCAAATCCCCGGCCGACCTGATCGGCCAGTGGTCCTGGCGATGGCTGGCGATCGGGGCGGTCCTCTGGCTAGGCATGGGACTGGTGATGACCGCGGCCGACGTGACAGTGGCGCCTTCCGGCTTCCGCTGGAGCGCCACGCCACAGACTTCGATCCTTGCCGGCAGCGCGGTCTTCGCCCTCGCGGCGCAGACCTTCGCCGAAGAGGTGCTGTTCCGCGGCTACCTCACCCAGGCCATGCTGCTCGTGACGCGCCGGGCGGTCCCGGCCGCCGTCATCGCCGGGTTGATCTTCGGCGCCGCTCACATCCCCAACGGGCTGCCGCAGGCCGTGAGCGCCGCGGGTTTCGGCATCGCCGCCTCGCTGATCGCCATCCGCCTGAAGGGGATCGCCTTCACCTTCGGCCTTCACTGGGTCAACAACCTCTACGGCGCGGTCGTGGTGGTCGCCAGCAACGACCTCTTCCACGGCTTCCCCGGCCTGGTCAGCCAGTCGACCCCGCACCTTGTCTGGTTCGACGTCGCGACCAACCTCCTGGCCCTCGGGATCGTCTGCGCCATCGTCCTGCGCTTCTCGCCACCCCCGTCCTCACCCGCCGTGGTCACCCAAGCCGCGGCGTGATTTCGGGGGGGTAGATCCTCCCCGCGCAAGCGCATGGCGGATTGGACCCTTTCAAGCGTGGCCGATTTCATCGCCCTTCTTCCCTTGCGGGAGTTGTTGCCAATTCCTCCGCTTCCTTTCTCTCGTCATCCCGGGCCGTAGCGAACCCGGCCTTGGCCGGGTGAAGCGAGGATCCGGGACCCAGGGCCACGCCCCGGAAGCTGCGGTTCGCGAACCGAGGCGCCCGTTACAGTCCCCTGGGTCCCGGGTCCTCGCTTCGCTACGCTCGCTACGGCCCGGGATGACGGAAAAATTTGGGAGTTTGGCGACAGCTCCCGCAAGGGGAGAAGGGAGCTATCTGTCCTGCCTGGATAGGTGGGTAACGTTCTGACCGGATCCCTCCGTGACGCTTCGCGCGCTGGGTGTCTCCGAAGTTCGCGGCCCCGCTGCCGCCCCGCTTAAACATCTTCATTCATCCAACTAAAATGCCGAATTCATTGAAACAGTCTCCACATTGCCGTCCGCGCGCGAAGGTGCGAAGTCGTTCAGTGCGACTGCGTCCGGGGACTGTACATGGATCGATTGAAGCGTATCGCGCCGTACCTTGCGCTGGGCCCGATATCCGGCCCGCTGATCGCCGCGATTACAAAGAATTTTAAGGGCGGTCGGCCGGTCCTTGGCAGTCTCTACGCGATCGTCCTCATCCAATACACGTTCCTGCTGCCCGCATTGGCGGTCCAGATGGGGATCAAGGTGATCTGAGGCGCCTGGGACTTCCCTATGGAAAGCAGGCGTTGGCGCCGAGGGCGAGCGGCACCTGCGCGAAGCCGGTGATCAGCTGGTATGTGCCAGTGGCATTCACCGTGTGCCCGCAGCCGGTATCCGGGGAATAGGTGAAGGTCGCGCCTATGTTGGGGCCCTTGTACTGGCCGGAAGCCCAGGTCGTCACAGCGCTCGAGCCGGGATCGGCGCCCGTCAGCGAGGTCTGCACGGAGGCGTAGCGCGCCGCCGCCTCCGCGGCTCGGTTCAGTCCGGAAACCGCGGAGAGGACCAGGGTGATATTGAACGCCCCCAGAGTGAAGAAGAGCATCGCCGAAAGGACCAGGGCGAATTCCGCCGCGGCCGCGCCCCGGCGATTGCGAAGGAAGGCGGCGAGAGTCCTGACGATCATTGCAGTCGCATCCAGGCAGTGCGGGTGACCGTCGTGGGCAGCAGCCCGAGTACGGTCAGCCCACGGAACACCGGGCTGTAGGCGTAGTTGACTTTGATCTGCACGTAGTCGCCGGAAGGAAGCGTGTTCCCCGCGAAGCCCGTGCCGAGCGAGGCGCAACTGGAGACGGGGCCGGTCGGAGCCGTGCCCGCGCCGGATACGGGAATGACGCCAGCCGTACCGACCAGTTGCAACGCCCCCGCCGTGTTCATGCAGTAGTAACCTTCGGAGCTCGACTGGAGAACCGCCGACGATCCAAGGCTGGTGCTGTGGGCCGCCGTGGTTAGCGCGGACTGAAGGCCCGAGCACGCGGTCGCGGCGGGCAGCATCGTGGAGGTTTTGCACAGGGACCAGGCCGCCTGCGCCGCCGCCTGGGCGGCATTGTTCAGCTCCATGTTCTCGTAGGCGTAAAAGCCCACATCCATCGCACTCGCGATCGGCACGACCAGCGCCACGGCCCACAGCGCGAACTCGGCGGCCGCTGAGCCGCGCCGGTCGGACGCATAGCGCTGCGCGAGGCGGGAGAGCCTGCTTTGTCGACCGGTCACTGTATCAACCCCAGACGTGCACCCGAGCCGGGCACGGTCGGGAGTATCAGTCCGGCTTGCGGGCACTGAGCTGCCGGACCCAGGGTGTCGCCGTCGAAAAATGAGCCGTTCCCGTCCACCTTAAGTGTCAGCGCAATGACGCCGACACAGGACAGGCCGCCTGTATGCATGTCTATCGCGCCCGCGACTTCGAAATTGCCATTGGGCATGTAGATCAGCCCCTGAATCTTAATGGTCGGGTTGCTGCCCTTATAGGTCATGTCCAGTAGGCCGCCGCTATCCGACAGGCCGCTGTCCTGCATGATCGCTACGCCTGAAAACGTTCCGGAATTCGGCGCAGCGATGTCTATCGTTCCAGAACCTGTCGGATACTCGGCCGTCGTGCCTTTATTATTTCCAGAGAAAATTATCGTGACACTGCCGCTTCCGGATGTGCTCAGGGTTTGGCCGTTGAGGAGAAGGCCGCCATTGTAAATGATGATCTCTGAGTTCGCAGCCGTTATAGGCAGGGGTCCCCCAAGCTGCATATCCCCGCATACCTGTAACAGGCCTGAAGAGGGCATGCTGGTGACCACTGTCGGGTTTTTGGGTGTCTTATTGCAAGGGCTCGTATAGGCCGGAATCTTCGATGAAAGGTAACTGAACGGATCCGTCATCGAGGACTGGCCGCTCAACTGGTGTTGTCCGCAGGTCGACGTGCCTGCGGCATAGCCATAGATGACGCCCGTGTCGGAGCCGGTGCCGTTGCACGTCAGATCGCCGTTTGAGAAGAGACTGCAGCCATTGAAGTTGACCTTCGGCCCCCCGTTGATCGTAAAGGGACTCCCGGTGCCCAGGGCGATGTCGCAGAATTGGGTTCCTACGCCCGTCGCCCTGGCGATCGAGACAACCTGGATCCGTTGGGCGGCGCCGCCACCGACGCTGACGCCTGTAGTCCCTTGGTATCCAACGGCCTTGAGCAAACCGAGGGGCACGTTCTTAGTGATGGCGACCCTGTAGCAATCCGTCACCGTACCCGGGCAGCCGGTCGTGAGGTAGGTCGCCGTAACCGTGGTGTTCGTCCCGTTGGCATATCCCATTCGCGACGCCGCGGCCTTGGCTTCGTAGCAGTAGTCGCCGACGGTCGCACAGGGACTGCCCGTGGTGCCATTCGTGGCGGCGGCGATGGCGGCGGAGTCCGCGGCGTTCTGCATCCCGCGCTGTGCGAGGTACCAGTTGCCCGTCTCGACGGCCATGCCGAGGCCGCCGAGCAACGGCACGAGCATGAGTGCGAAGATGGGGCTGACGGAGCCGGTCTCGGCGCGCCAGCGGCCTCTCGCCCAAAGGCGAAGAGCCCCCTCGATGAGCCCGAGTGGCCGGCGCGACATGACTCCCCCCTTGCAAAGCCGCCACACGACGGCCATTCGCGGGATCGAATTTGGACAAATTCGCACGAAACTTGGCTGCAGACAAGTGGCATCGGGAGCGCCAGGACCGATCTGCGGCCGTCTACCGCAATCGGGGGATCACCAGATCCCTGGCACCCAGCGTGCGGTCTGGCGGGCGTAGGCCGCGTATTCCGGGAACACCTGGGTGAGCACTTCCTCCTCGTAGCTCATGCGCTGGAGTTGCAGCGCCACGTGCCCGATCACGATGGGCAGGGAGAGATACCAGACCACGTGCATCGCCAGGCCGATCAGGGCGAGTTCCTCGGCCGCATAGAGGGGGTGCCTCACCAGGGCGTAGGGCCCTGCGGTGACCAGGCCGCGGGCCTGGGGAACGAGGCTGAACGACTTGCCCAGGCGAAGCACGACGACGAGGATCAGGCCGCTGCCGATCAGGCTCACCACCGCCGACAGGAGAGCCAGGGGCGCCGACAACTCCGCCTTGGGCAGGAACCCGAGGACCCACGCCCCGTAGGTGCCAGCCATGGCCGTCAGCCAGGGGATGACGCCGGCGCGATGCGCGATAGAGTCGGGCCGGGCGAGCATCAGCCACGCCATGATGATCACGAAGAGCGCCGTGCCGGCTCGCGACACGAACGTCGCCCAGTCGACAAACCCGCCCCCTGCCAGCGCGGACCGCAGGAGCGGCGCCAGGCGCGCGACAAACAAGATACCAAGCAGAAGGAACCACGCGCTCCCGAGGCTCTCCCCGATGCGAACGCGCCCGCGCGACCCCGCCGCCATGCAACCCCCCAAACCCGCCTCCGCACGGGATCGCACGAAATTCGGGGGGGAGGAAGTGTCTGGCGACGTTCCGCCACGGTCCGCGGACGTCCCGCGCAGCTCCTCCTAATCTACCGTCATCGCCGGCCGTCAGTGCCGGCGACCCATGGTAGGGCTTGACGAGCGCTCGCCGTGGCCGCGCTGAGCGCGGCCATGACGGAGGGTCCGACGAGCTCACCGAGCTCATCCCAACGCCTCAGGCCAGACGTTCGACCCGCGCCAAGTCGTTCGGCCCATCATGGCCGCGCTCAGCGCGGCCACGGCGAGCGCTCGCACAGCCGATCGATGGGTCGCCGGGACTGACGCCCGGCGATGACGGAATTTTTGGGGGAGCGAGGGGGGAAAATGGAAAGGGGTGCGCCGAAGCCCTCAGATCGGCTCGGCCAACAACCGCTTGTCGAGGTAGGCGCCGACGCGCCTTTCCACTTCGGGAAGGTTCTCGTTCCAGAAGTGGTTGCCGCCTTCGACGAGCTCGTAGTCGATGACGATGCCCTTCTGGGTGCGCAGCTTGGCGACCACGCGCTCCACCTCGGTGTAGGGCACCACGGTGTCGCCGGAGCTGTGCAGGATCAGGCCCGAGGCGGGGCAGGGGGCGAGGAAGCTGAAGTCGTACATGTTGGTCGGCGGCGAGACGGAGATGAAGCCGTCGGTCTCCGGCCGGCGCATGAGGAGCTGCATGCCCACCCAGGCGCCGAAGTCGAAGCCGGCGACCCAGCACTGGGACGCGGCGGGATTGGTGGCCTGGAGCCAGTCGAACGCGGTGGCGGCGTCGGCGAGCTCGCCGATGCCGGAGTCGAACTCGCCCTGGCTGCGGCCGACGCCGCGGGAGTTGTAGCGCAGGACGTTGAAGCCGCGCGTCATGAACAGGTGGAACAGCTGCACCGCCACCGGGTGATTCATATGTCCGCCGGCGCGGGGGTGGGGGTGCAGGATGAGGGCAATGGGGGCGGTGTCATCCTTGCGGGGAGAATATCGGGCTTCGATGCGGCCGGCGCTGCCGGCCAGGACGATTTCTGGCATGAGTTCGTGAGTCCTGCGCCTCCCGCCGCGGCCAATTCTTGACCGCTGGGGTTGGTCTTCCTAGATGCAAATACGATGAGCGGGGGCGATCTCCGCTCCGCGCTCCGGGCGCGGCTTTTAGCAAACCCGCGTCTCGGAAGGCGAGAAAATTGCAACGGCTTTTCCCATGCAGCTGAGCACCAAGGGACGTTACGCCGTGATGGCGATGACCGACCTCGCGGGCGAGGAGTCCGGCGGTCCGGTGCCGCTGGCGGTGATCGCCGAGCGCCAGCAGATCTCCAGGCCCTATCTGGAGCAGCTGTTCGCGCGCCTGCGCCGTCGCGGCCTGGTGAGCTCGGTGCGTGGCCCGGGCGGCGGCTACCGCCTCGCCAAGCCGGCGTCCGAGCTGAGCGTGGCCGAGGTCGTGATCGCCGTGGACGAGCCCCTGCGCGCGATCCGCTGCGACGGCCACGGCCAGGGCTGCATGAAGGGCGGCGCGCGCTGCCTCACCCACGACCTGTGGGAAGAGACGGGCAAGCGGATCCACGACTACCTGGCCAGCGTGACCCTGGAAGACGTGTGCGCGCGCCGGCTGTCGGCGCCGGAGCAGCGGGTGGCATGACCGCGAACCTGCCCGTCTACCTCGACTACAACGCCACCGCGCCGATCCGCCCCGAGGCGGCCGCGGCCGTCGCGCGGGCGTTGGAGGTCGGCGGCAACCCGTCCTCCGTGCACGCCGCGGGCCGGGCGGCGCGCAATCTGGTCGAGACGGCGCGCGCTCAGGTCGCCGCCCTGGTCGGCTCGTCCTCGCGGGCGGTCACCTTCGTCAGTGGCGGGGCCGAGTCCAACGCCCTGGCGATCGAGAGCGCCGCGGCCGCCGGCTACGAAGAGATCCTCGTCGGCGCCACCGAGCACGACACCGTCCGCGCCTCCGCCGCCGCGGCGGGCGTGGAGGTCGCGGAGTGGCCGGTCGGCCCGGACGGCGTGGCCGATCTGGACTGGCTCGACGCACGCCTCGCCGCCGGCCGGAAGTCCCTGGTCTGCCTGATGCTGGCGAACAACGAGACCGGCGTCGTCCAGCCCGTGGCCGAGGCGGCGCGGCGGGTTCGCGAGGCGGGCGGCTGGCTGCACGTCGATGCGATCCAGGGCGCGGGCAAGCTCGCCATCGACTTCGAGGCCCTGGGCGCTGACACCCTCTCGCTCTCGGCGCACAAGCTCGGCGGACCTCAGGGCGTCGGCGCCCTCGTCGCCGGCCCCAGGGCGCGGCTCAGCCGCAGGATCCACGGCGGCGGGCAGGAGCGGGGCCTTCGCGCGGGAACCGAGAACGTGAGCGGCATAGCCGGCTTCGGCGCGGCGGCCGAGGCTGCGTCGCGGGACCTGCCGCGCGCGGCGGTCGAAAGCGCGGGCCGGGACGAGCTCGAAAAGGTCGTCCTCGCCGCCGGCGCCGAGGTGCTGGGCCAGGGCGCGCCGCGCCTGCCGCAGACCCTTTGTTTCGCCATGCCTGCATTTGCTTCGGAACTGCAAATCATCGGCCTCGACCTCGCGGGAGTGATGGTCAGCGCCGGCGCTGCGTGTTCCTCCGGCAAGGTCAAGGCCAGCCACGTGGTGACCGCCATGGGCCGGCCCGACCTCGCCGCCTGCGCCATCCGCGTCAGCGGCGGCTGGGCCACCACCCCTGACGACTGGGCGCGCTGCGCGCAGGCCTGGTCACAGATCCACGCGCGCCACGCGGCGCGCCAGAAGGAGTTTGCTTAATGCCTGCCGTCCGCGAGACCGCCGCGCAGGTGCTGGAGCTGGAGCGCTACAAGCACGGCTTCGTCACCGAGCTCGACCAGGAGTTCGCGCCAAAGGGCCTCAACGAGGCCACCGTCCGCTTCATCTCGGCCAAGAAGAACGAGCCGGAGTGGATGCTGGAGTGGCGGCTCGACGCCTTCCGCCGCTGGCAGGCGATCGAGGAGCCCCGCTGGGCGCGCCTCGAATACCCGCCGATCGACTACCAGGACGCCTATTACTACGCCGCGCCCAAGACCAAGGACGGCCCTGCCAGCCTCGACGAGGTGGATCCGGAGCTGCTGGCGACCTACGCCAAGCTCGGCATCCCGCTGAAGGAGCAGGAGGTCCTCGCCGGCGTCGCCGGGGCGCCGCGCTATGCGGTCGACGCGGTGTTCGACAGCGTCTCGGTGGTCACCACCTTCAAGAAGGAGCTGGCCGCGGCCGGGGTGATCTTCTGCCCGATCAGCGAGGCGATCCGCGAGCACCCCGAGCTCGTGCGCAAGTACCTGGGCTCGGTGGTCCCGGTCTCCGACAACTACTTCGCCTGCCTCAACAGCGCGGTCTTCTCCGACGGCAGCTTCGTCTATGTGCCGCCAGGCGTGCGCTGCCCGATGGAGCTCTCCACCTATTTCCGGATCAACGCCGCCGAGTCCGGCCAGTTCGAGCGGACGCTGATCATCGCCGACAAGGGCGCCTACGTCTCCTACCTCGAGGGCTGCACCGCCCCGATGCGGGACGAGAACCAGCTCCACGCCGCGGTGGTCGAGCTGGTGATCCTCGAGGACGCCGAGATCAAATATTCCACGGTGCAGAACTGGTACCCCGGCGACGCCGAGGGGCGCGGCGGCATCTACAACTTCGTCACCAAGCGCGCCGACTGCCGGGAAGACCGGGCGAAGGTGAGCTGGACGCAGGTGGAGACCGGCTCGGCGATCACCTGGAAGTACCCCTCCTGCATCCTGCGCGGGAACGAGTCGGCGGGCGAGTTCTACTCCATCGCCATCACCAACAACCGCCAGCAGGCCGATACCGGCACCAAGATGATCCATCTGGGCGCCAACACGCGCTCGCGCATCATCTCCAAGGGCATCTCGGCCGGCCGCTCGACCAACACCTATCGCGGCCTCGTCTCGGCCCACCCCA
>DASXGQ010000214.1:0-12172 GCA_036488995.1 Caulobacteraceae bacterium | reverse complement strand
GGGTACGACACCCGCGCGGGCGAGCATCTGGGCCTCGGCCTGGTCCATGGCGATCTGCTGGAGGAGCTGCAGGTCGAAGCCGTTCTGAACCAGGAAGTCGTTGGTGAAGGTCTGGCTGGATTGCTGCTCCAGGTGCTGTTTCTGCTGCTCGAAAATGCGGGAGAACTCGCGACCGGAAAGAGAGTGAGCCCCGGCTGTCACCACCGCATCCGGATTGGCGGCGTTCAGGAGATCGGGCAGCCGGCTCCCCCCACCCACCCCAAGGACAAGGAAAACGAGGATAAGAACGCCCATCAGCGCGATCGCGACGGGGTTGCGGGCGGAGGATCGGAGCGAGCCGGTCATGCGTGAGCCGAGGTTCAGCGCGGCCGCGGATGGCGCCGCCAAGACGCGCGGTATAGTTGAGGCGGCCGACGCGCCGCAAGCAAGGCGCTCCCATCCCCATCGAGTGAAAGGAATTGTCCGCTTCCGTGTCTCACGTTCGTCCCCTGATCGCCGGCAACTGGAAAATGAACGGACTCACCTCCGACGTCGACGCCGCGGCGGATCTGGCCGCCCGACTCGAGGAGCGGGTCCCGGCGTCCAGGGTCGCCCTGTGCCCGCCCGCCACCCTGCTGGTGGAAATGTCCCGGCGTCTCGCCGGGCGCGGACTGGAGATCGGCGCGCAGGACTGCCGCGCCGAAAGCGCGGGCGCTTTCACAGGCGATCTTTCCCCGGAAATGCTTGTCGATGCCGGAGCGCGCCTGGTGATTCTCGGACACTCGGAACGCCGGGCCTACTACGGCGAGACCGATGCGGACGTCGCTGCCAAGGTGGCGGGCGCGCTCAGGGCAGGGCTGGAGCCGATCGTCTGTGTTGGCGAAGACGAGGCGCAACGCGATGCGGGCCGCGCGGTCGAGATCGTGACAGGCCAGGTGCGGGGGAGTCTTCCGGCGGCCCTGGCGGGGAGGGCTTTCGGCGTCGCCTATGAACCTGTCTGGGCGATCGGCTCGGGGCGCACGCCGACGGTCGAGCAGATCTCGGAAGTCCATCAGGCGATCCGGCGGGACCTCGTGGAATTGTTCGGTGACGACGGTCGTTATCCCCCGATTCTGTACGGCGGGTCCGTCAAGCCGCAGAACGCCCGGGAAGTGTTTTCGGCCGAGGAAGTCGGAGGCGCCCTCGTCGGGGGAGCTTCGCTCTCGGCGCGCGATTTCGCCGCGATCATTCAGTCGTTCTAGGCAGCCCCAGCCATGCCGCGTTTTGATCATGCAAAACCCGTGGCGGCGGCCCACTGCAGCCTCTTAGGAGCGGGCAATATGAAGTAAGGCCCGTTTGCCGCGACGTGCGGCCGATGCTAGAGGCCGCGGCTTCGCACCGCGCCCCCTCGCGCGCGCGCCACCTCCATCCTAAGTTCTCCCCATGCTCCTCGGCCTATTGCTGACCCTGAACATCATCGTGTGCCTGGCGCTCATTGGCGTTGTGCTGCTGCAGCGCTCGGAGGGCGGCGCGCTTGGCGGCGGCGGTAACCCGACGGGGCTGATAACGACGCGCGGAGCCGGCGACCTGCTCACGCGGACGACGTGGATCCTCTTCAGCGTATTCCTCATCATCAGCCTCGCGCTCACCCTTCTTGGAGGCCGTCAACGGTCGTCCGAGGCCATCCTCAACCGTCTGAAGAACGAGTCGGTGAATCCGAACGCGCTGGCCAAACAACTTCCGACGCCTGGCCAGACCCCTCCGCCGGTCTCGGCTCCCGCGCCAACCCCGGCGCCGGCGTCAAGCGCGCCCACGGTTCCCCCGACAACGGGTGGTTTCCTCGCGCCGCCCAAGCCGGTGGTGAGCGTCCCCGCGCCGACCACCCCCTCCAAGCCCTGACGCGACGGCAAAGACGGATGCAAACTGGCTCGGCGCTCGCGCGCGGCCGCGCGAATCGTTTATTCTGAGCGCCCATGGCCCGGTACATCTTCATCACCGGCGGCGTGGTCTCCTCATTGGGAAAAGGGCTCGCCTCCGCCGCCCTCGGCGCGCTGCTGCAGGCGCGCGGCTACAGAGTCCGTCTGCGCAAGCTCGACCCCTATCTGAACGTCGACCCAGGGACGATGAGTCCCTACCAGCACGGTGAAGTCTTCGTGACCGATGACGGGGCGGAGACAGATCTCGATCTCGGTCACTACGAGCGGTTCACTGGGGTCTCCGCCACCCGGGCGGACAACATCACCACCGGCCAGATCTACAAGACGATTCTCGAGAAGGAACGCCGCGGCGACTATCTGGGCGCAACCGTTCAGGTCATTCCGCACGTCACCGATGAAATAAAACGGTTCGTCCTTTCCGATCCGGGCGAGGCCGTCGATTTTGTCCTGGTCGAGATCGGCGGCACCGTCGGCGATATCGAGGGCCTGCCGTTCTTCGAAGCGATCCGCCAGCTCGGTCAGGAACTGCCGCGCGGCCAGAGCTGCTTCGTCCATCTCACCCTGCTGCCGTTCATCAAGACGGCCGGGGAGATGAAGACCAAGCCGACGCAGCACTCGGTCAAGGAGCTGCGCTCGATCGGCATCCAGCCGGATGTCCTGCTGTGCCGGTGCGAGCAGCCCATCCCGGCCGAGGAGAAGCGCAAGATCGGCCTGTTCTGCAACGTTCGCCCGACGGCCGTGATCCAGGCCATGGATGCTGCGAACATCTACAGCGTGCCGCTGGACTACCATCGTCAGGGCCTGGACGCCGAAGTGCTGGACGTCTTCGGCATCCGCGACGCGCCGGCGCCGGACCTCTCCCGATGGGAGAGGATCTCCCAGCGCCTGGAGCAGCCCGATGGCGAGGTCACCATCGCCGTCGTGGGCAAGTACACGGTGCTGAAGGACGCCTACAAATCCCTCATCGAGGCGCTGGTCCACGGCGGGGTCGCCAACCGGGTGAAGATCAATTTCGACTGGGTGGAGAGCGAGGCGTTCGAAGGCGACGAGAACGCAGCAGCCACGAGGCTCGAAGGGGTCCACGGCATCCTGGTCCCCGGTGGTTTTGGCGAGCGGGGCTCAGAGGGGAAGATCCGGGCGGCGAAATTCGCCCGCGAGCGGCAGGTGCCCTACTTCGGGGTGTGCTTTGGAATGCAGATGGCCGTGATCGAGGCCGTTAGGAATGTGGCGGGAATCGCCGGCGCCTCCTCGACCGAGTTCGGCGAGACGACCGAGCCGGTAGTCGGATTGATGACGGAGTGGGTGAAGGGCAACGAGCGTGAGGTGCGCAGCCAGGCCGATGACCTTGGCGGAACGATGCGACTTGGCGCCTATGAGGCGCAACTTGCCCCGGGATCGAAGGTCGCGAGGCTCTATGACTCGCTGACGATCAGCGAGCGCCATCGGCACAGGTACGAAGTGAATATCGCTTATCGCGAGGCGCTCGAGGCGGCTGGCTTGAAGATGACGGGCGTTTCCCCGGATGGGCTGCTTCCCGAAATCGTCGAACGCGAGGACCACCCGTGGTTCGTCGGCGTTCAGTTCCACCCCGAGCTCAAGAGCCGGCCGTTCGATCCTCACCCCCTGTACGCGAGCTTCATCGCTGCGGCGGTGGAGCAGAGCCGGCTGATGTGACCGTGGTGGGCGAGGAGGACATTCGTCGCCTCGCTATGGCGTTACCCGAGGTCGTGGAGAGCGACCATCACGGCATGCCCTCATTCCGCGTCCGCGGCCGGATCTTCTGCACGATCCATCCGGGCGGAACCCGGATGATGGTCAAGCTGGATTCTGAGGACCAGCACAACCTGTGCGGGGGACGCCCTGACGCCCTGGAGCCTGTGCCGGGCTATTGGGGACAGAAGGGATCGACGTTCGCCGACCTCTCGAAGGCCGATAAGGCGCTCGCAGAAACCCTGCTTCAACTGGCCTATGCCAACGTCGCCCCAAAGAGTCTCGCCGGACGGGTCGGCCCGCCAGCGCCGTGAGGCGAAAGCCGGTCACTCGCAGTAGATGCGAACCTTGGCGTCTTTTTCGTCCACATCGATCAGGATTTCGCCCAGCTGCTCGATGAGAGCCTCAAGGTTTTCCGGCTTGATCTGCTCGACGTCGAAGGGAATTCCGTTGCGCGCCATCGCCTCATTCACCTTGTCCCGCGCCGCCGGCGGAATGACGGACGCCAGCCGCACGCCCGCTTTCAGGAAGTTCATCGGAACCCGGATATTGACCCGCGTGGGACCGTTTCGCGCATCGTCGTGGGCGTCGACCTCGACACGCAAGTAGCGGCGCGGCCGGGCGCTGTCCGGGGCCGCCTGAAAGGACGGACGATCAAGGGCCGCAAGCAACCGCTCGGCTTCCTCGGTGGTGACCTTTCCCTCCGTTAACATGGAGAGGATTCGGCGGCGGTCTTCGCTCATCGCACGCTCCTGTAAAATCTAGAAAATCCGCAGACGTACGCGTACTTCCGGCGTGTCCACGTCGATCCGGGTTCCGGAGAGGCTGGTCAGGACGGCGCCCAGCGCCCAGACGATCCGGAGGGGGCGGAAGGTGCGGGCTCGCCGGTTGGCGGCCACGAAGGGCGCCGCGAGCAGGGCCAGCGGCGCCAGAAGGATCAGTAGCGGAGTCACGGGCAGCCACAGGGCGATGGACATCGGCCGACGGCGCGCCACCGGGATGGCGGGCAGGGGGCTGGGTCCTGTGGCGACGAGGGCTCTCATGGTCTCCCCTCCAGGGTGGCGATGGCGTCTTCGACCGTGATGTCCCCGCGTTCGAGGCGATCCAGCGTGTCGCTTCTCGCTGGGGCGGGGCTGGTCTCGACGAAGTCCAGCGCCGAGGCGATGCGCGAGATCCGCGCCTTGATCGTCGGGTAGCTGACCCCGAACATCTGCTCCATCGCCTTGATCGAGCCGTGGCTTCGAATGAAGGCGGCGACGAACACCTGATCCTCGGCCGAAAGGCGCGCCAGGGGCGGAGGCGAGAAGGCGCCCTCGATGGCTATGCCATCATCCAGCCTCACTCGCTCGACCGTGAAAGGTTGGCCGCCCGTCAGGCGAGTGAGGGCCTGCCAATCATGAATTTGAAGGGTCATCCGGAACCAAATCAGAAAACTCAATATCAGAATGATAAAAGTTAATGTTGCTGTCAATGGGGCGCCGACGCCCGACCGCGGAAGGATGCGCGAGGCGCGTCGTCGCTCTTGAACCTCGCGGCTGTTTCGGGCATAGCCGCCCGCTCATCTCGGCGGCCCAAGGTTCGCCGATCGCTTTTTTGGCGCAAGTTCAGCAGACCGACATGGCCGTCCCCAAGAGAAAAGTCTCGCCCTCGCGGCGCAATATGCGCCGCTCGCACCATGCCCTCGAGGCGAACAGCTACATCGAGGACAAGGACACCGGCGAGCTGCGTCGGCCGCACCACGTCGACCTGAAGACCGGCATGTACCGAGGCCGGCAGATCCTCTCTCCGAAGGAAGACTGAGGTCTACTGAGTTCGCCCTCTCGCCTGCACGGCGAGGCGGCGCTCTTCGACCATCTGCGGCGTGACCTTCGCGTTCGCTGCACTTGAGACCGTATGTTCGTGGGCCAGGGCGGCCCCGAACGGCAGACCGTATCCCTCGTCGATCAGGCGCTTGTAAGCCATCAGGGTGTCCGCCGGGATGCTCGCCATGTCGGCGGCGAGGTCCAGGGCGGCGGGTATGAGCGCTTCGGGTTCGACGACGCGGTTGACCAGGCCCCAGGCCAGAGCCGTCTGCGCGTCAAGGAAGTTCCCTGTCAGGGAGAGTTCCTTGGCCCGATAGATCCCGATGATCCTCGAGAGGCGCTGCGACAATCCCCATCCGGGCAGGATTCCCACGCGCGCATGCGTGTCGGCGAACCGCGCGGACGTCGAGGCGATCAGGACGTCGCACGCCAGGGCCAGTTCGAATCCCCCGGTGATTGCGACCCCGTTTATCGCGCCGATCACGGGCTTCGGGCAGTCCAGGATCGCCTGGACCGGATTTTCCGAGGCGCTCCTGGCATTGGCCGCGCCAAGTCCGGCGGGATCGCTGCCGAGTTCCTTGAGGTCGAGACCTGCTGTGAAGGCGCGGCCGGCGCCGGTCAGGACGAGCACCTTCACCGAATCGTCGGCGGAGAGTTCGACGACAGCGTCGTGGAGGCTCGAGCGCAGGGCCCGGGAAAGGGCGTTCATGGCTTCGGGGCGGTCCAGCGTCACGACCGCAGTCGCCTTGGTCCTATCTACCTTGAGCATGCGCATTCTCCATCGGCGTCCGGCCATAGCCCCGGCCGCGGCCTTTCCCAACCCTTGGCCATTCGGCTAAGGCCTCGGCTCAAGCTACTCGCGAGAAGGACGCCCATGACCGAGATCGTCGACATCACTGCGCGCGAGATCCTGGACAGCCGGGGCAACCCCACCGTCGAGGTGGATGTAACGCTGGAAGACGGTTCGTTCGGCCGCGCGGCGGTTCCCTCCGGCGCGTCCACAGGCGCGCACGAAGCGGTCGAGCTTCGAGACGGCGACACTGGCCGCTACGGCGGAAAGGGCGTCCTTCGAGCTGTCGCCGCCGTCAACGGCGAGATCTTCGACGCGCTCTCCGGGATCGACGCCGAGAACCAGCGCGAGATCGACGAGACGATGATCGAAATGGATGGCGAGCCGAACAAGGGCCGGCTCGGCGCCAATGCCATCCTCGGCGTCAGTCTTGCGGTGGCGAAGGCGGCCGCGGTCTCCTCTGGACTGCCCCTCTATCGCTATGTCGGAGGCGTTTCGGCCCGACTGCTGCCGACGCCGATGATGAACATCATCAACGGCGGCGTCCATGCGGACAATCCGATCGACATCCAGGAATTCATGATCATGCCCACGGGCGCCGAGACGTTCTCCGAGGCGCTGCGGATGGGGGCCGAGATATTCCACGCCCTGAAGAAGGCGCTGCGCGACGCAGGACACAACACCAATGTTGGCGATGAGGGGGGCTTCGCCCCGAACCTCGCCAGCGCCGAAGCAGCCCTCGCCTTCATCGTCGAGGCTGGGGGAAAGGCCGGTTACCTGGCGGGCGAGGACTTCCACCTGGCGCTCGATGTCGCCTCGACAGAGTTCTTCAAGGACGGGCGGTACCATCTGGAAGGGGAGGGCAAAACCTTCGATGGGGGGCAGCTGACGGCCTACCTGGCTGATCTGGTGGAGCGGTTTCCGATCGTTTCTATCGAAGACGGCTGCGCCGAGGATGATCTGGATGGCTGGGCTCACATGACCCGCGAGCTGGGCGGCAAGGTGCAGCTCGTAGGGGACGATCTCTTCGTGACCAATCCGACGCGTCTCGAGATGGGCATTGAGCGTGGCCTGGCCAACGCCCTTCTGGTGAAGGTCAACCAGATCGGGACGCTCTCCGAGACCTTGGACGCCGTCGATCTCGCGCGCCGGAACGCCTACGGCGCGGTGATGAGTCACCGTTCGGGGGAGACCGAGGACTCCACGATCGCGGACCTCGCGATCGCGACCCACTGCGGACAGATCAAGACCGGCTCTCTCGCGCGCTCGGACCGGTTGGCCAAGTACAATCAGCTGCTGCGGATCGAGGCCCAGCTTGGCGAGCAGGCGCTGTACGCCGGGCCGAGCGCAATCCGTCGTTTCGGCTAGCCTGGAAGGGGGGACGCGGGCGAGCGACTCTGGTTAGGGTGGCCTTAACGGCTTGCCGGGCATGCTCGGCGTCGATCAAGCTTTGCCGAGGTCAAAGGCGCCGCTCGCGTGTACTTCCGTCTCAAGCCCTATCTCACCACGGCGGCGCTCGCCTTCCTGATCTTCTTCTTTGCTTTTCATGCGCTTACAGGCGAGCGCGGCATCCTGATGTCGCGGACGCGCGACGAGGTGTTGGCTGACCGCCAGGCGGAACTGAAGCGCCTGCAGGCCGAGCGCGCGAGCCTTGAGACTCGCGCGCATTATTTGCGGGATCAGAGCCTTTCGGCGGACCTGTTGGAAGAGCGCGCCCACGTCCTTCTGGGCTTTGTCGATCCCAAGGACTATGTGATCCGCGAAATCCCAGGGCCCGGCTGAGGCGTTCGTCTCGCCCGTCCCTGGCCGGGACGGTTTGGAGACACGCATGGCGCGACGCGCCGCAAAGACAGCGGACAAGACGACCCCTGCGGAGCAACCTGACAAGGAGCAGCTCCTCGCCTTCTATCGATCCATGCTGCTCATCCGTCGCTTCGAGGAGCGCGCGGGTCAGCTCTATGGAATGGGGCTGATCGGGGGCTTCTGCCACCTCTACATTGGCCAGGAAGCCGTGGCGGTGGGGATGCAGTCGGTGAAGGGGCCGAAGGATCAGGTCATCACCGGCTACCGGGATCACGGCCACATGCTCGCGGCCGGGATGTCGCCCCGCTCGGTGATGGCCGAACTCACCGGTCGGTCTCCCGGCGCCTCGCACGGCAAGGGCGGGTCGATGCACATGTTCTCCGTGGAGGCCGGATTCTACGGTGGCCACGGTATCGTGGGCGCCCAGGTCAGCCTTGGGACGGGACTGGCCATGGCCAATCGATATCGTGACGACGGGGCGGTGGCCTTCGTCTATTTCGGCGACGGCGCGGCCAACCAGGGACAGGTCTACGAGAGCTTCAATATGGCGGAGCTCTGGCGGCTGCCGGTCGTCTACATCATCGAGAATAACCAGTACGCCATGGGCACGAGTGTCGAACGCTCCTCGTCGGAAACCCATCTGTACCGGCGCGGGGCGAGCTTCAACATACCCGGCGAAGAGGTCGACGGAATGGATGTGTCCGCGGTGCGGAGCGCAGGACTGAAAGCGGCGGAGCACGCCCGCGCCGGGAACGGTCCTTATCTGCTGGAGATGAAGACCTATCGATATCGCGGTCACTCGATGAGCGATCCCGGAAAGTATCGCACGCGGGAGGAGATCGACGCCGTCCGCAAGACACGCGATCCCATCGAGCATCTGCAGGAGCGGCTGGAGGGGCAGGGCTGGCTCGACGAGGCTGTCGCCCGCGCGATCGATACGGAGGTCAAAGCGATCGTCGCCGAAGCCGCCGAATTCGCGCGCACGGCTCCTGAGCCCGCGCCGGAAGAGCTGTTCACGGACGTATACGCCGAGGCCCACGCGTGAGCACCGACGTTCTGATGCCCGCCCTGTCTCCCACGATGGAGGAGGGCACGCTGTCCAAGTGGCGCGTCAAGATTGGCGACGCGGTGAAGAGCGGCGACGTCATCGCCGACATCGAGACTGACAAGGCCACGATGGAGGTGGAAGCCGTCGACGAGGGCGTGGTGGAGTCCCTGCTGGTGCCCGAGGGGGCCGAGGGCGTGAAGGTGAACACGCCGATCGCGCGCCTGAGCGACGATGGCCCCGCCTCGGTCGCTCCCGCGGCGAGACCGGAACCGCGCACGGACGCAGCGGACACGCCGAGCGTCCAGGCGAAGAGGGTCGAAAGCGCTCCGCCTCCCGCGGCCCAGGCGGCGCCGGAGCCCGACCCCGATATTCCTGCAGGCGCGAAGCGCGTGAAGATCACAGTTCGCGACGCCCTGCGCGACGCCATGGCGGAGGAAATGCGGCGGGACCCCAACGTCTTCCTGATGGGCGAGGAGGTCGCGCAGTACCAGGGCGCATACAAGGTGAGCCGCGGGCTGCTCGAAGAGTTCGGGGACCGTCGCGTGATCGATACTCCGATCACGGAACACGGTTTCGCCGGCCTGGGCGTTGGGGCCGCGATGGCCGGCCTCAAGCCGATCGTCGAATTCATGACGTTCAATTTCGCCATGCAGGCGATGGACCAGATCATCAATTCGGCCGCCAAGACCCTCTACATGTCGGGCGGCCAGGTCCACTGTCCGGTGGTCTTCCGCGGACCCAATGGGGCGGCGGCTCGCGTTGCGGCGCAGCACAGCCAGGACTACGGCGCCTGGTACGCCTCCGTTCCTGGCCTCAAGGTCATCGCGCCCTACGACGCGGCGGACGCCAAAGGCCTGCTCAAGTCGGCAATCCGGGATCCCAATCCCGTGGTCTTCCTCGAGCACGAGATGCTCTACGGCCATGAGTTCGAGATCCCGGAGGTCGAGGACTGGCTGGTTCCAATCGGACGAGCCAAGGTGAGGCGTGCAGGGAGCAGCGTCACGATCGTGGCCTATTCCCGGATGGTCGCCATCGCCCTCGAGGCCGCCGAGGCGTTGGCCGGCGAGGGTATCGAGGCCGAGGTGATCGACCTTCGCACCCTGCGGCCGCTGGACCACGAGACGGTCGTCAGGAGCGTTATGAAGACCAACCGACTGGTCACGGTCGAGGAAGGATGGGGGCCGATGGGCGTTGGGGCGGAAGTCGCGGCCCGGGTCGTCGAACACGCCTTTGACTATCTCGACGCCCCGCCCCTGCGAGTGTGCCAGGCGGATACGCCCTTGCCCTACGCGGCAAATCTCGAGGCGCTTTCGCTGCCGTCTGCGGCCAAGGTCGTCGAGGCGGCCAAGGCGGTCTGCTACAGATGAGCGGACCGCTGACCTGGCGAAGCGGCGGCTGTCACTGCGGGGCCGTCAGGTTCGAAGCGGCTCTGCCAGATGAGGTCGAGGCGCAGGACTGCAACTGCTCGATGTGTTCCAAGACCGGCTTCATCCACATCATCGTGCCGGAGAGTCGTTTCCGCCTGCTGGCCGGGGCGGACGAGTTGACCAGCTACGCCTTCAACACCGGCGTGGCGCGCCATCTCTTCTGCCGGGTCTGCGGCGTAAAGAGCTTCTATCGGCCAAGATCCAATCCCGACGGCTGGTCCGTGAACGCACGTTGTCTGGATGCGCCGGAAACCCTTTCCATCACAGTCGCGCCGTTCGACGGCCGCGACTGGGAAGCGCATGGGGCGGAACTGGCGCACCTCTCGAAGGAGCCCTCGTGACCGACGTCCTGATGCCCGCCCTGTCTCCGACGATGGAGGAGGGAACCCTCGCCAAGTGGCTCGTGAAGGTTGGCGACGCCGTGAAGAGCGGCGATGTGATCGCGGAGATCGAGACCGACAAGGCCACCATGGAGGTCGAGGCTGTCGACGAGGGCGTGGTCGAGGCCCTGCTGGTCGCTGACGGAACTGAAGGCGTGAAGGTCAATACGCCGATCGCCCGGCTCTCGGGCGAGGGCGGGGCGGCGACTCCCCCTCCGCAGACGCCCAAAGTCGAGCCGACCGCCCACCGCGAGCCCGCTCCGGCGGCGGCCCCGGCTCCCCCGCCGACTGCGCCCGGGCCGACCGCGGCAGCTGCGCCGGCCCCAGCGGCGCGCGCCGAGGGCGAACGCGTGGCGGCCTCTCCCCTGGCGCGCCGTGTGGCCAAGATGCGCGGTCTCGATCTGGCGAAGATCGCGGGAAGCGGACCGCACGGCCGGATCATCCTGCGCGACGTCGAAGCGACGGCTCCGGCGAGCGCCAAGGCCGCGCCGACTTCGGCGCCTGCTCCGGCAGCTGCCGCAGCGCAGGCGCAGGCGCCGGCGCGCCAGGCCCGAAGCCTCGAGCAGATGGGTATCGCGCCCGGGTCCTATGATCTCGTGCCGCTCGACGGGATGAAGAAGACCGTCGCGCGACGGATGACCGAGAGCTTCCGCGACGTCCCGCACTTTCCCCTCACGATCGACGTGGAGATCGACGCCCTGCTTGCGGCGCGGGCGCAGGTGAACCGCATGCTGGATGAGCGCGGCAAGGTCAGCGTCAACGACATGGTCATCAAGGCGAGCGCCGTGGCCCTGCGCCGCGTGCCCCAGGCCAATGCGAGCTACACCGACGCAGGCATCGCCATGCACCATCGCGCGGACATCGCCGTCGCAGTGGCGGTTGAGGGCGGCCTGATCACCCCCATCATTCGCGCCGCCGAGACCAAGGGCGTGGGCCAGATCGCACTCGAGATGAAGGACCTCGCTGAGAGGGCGCGGAACCGGAAGCTCAAGCCGGAGGAGTATCAGGGCGGCACGTTCTCGATTTCCAACCTGGGCATGTTCGGCGTCCGCAGCTTCGCCTCCATCCTCAACGAGCCGCAGGGGTGCATCCTCTCTGTAGGCGCCGGGGAGAAGCGGGCGGTCGTCCGCGGCGACGCTCTGGCGGTCGCGACTGTGATGACAGTTACGCTGACCTGCGATCACCGCGTGGTGGACGGGGCGATCGGGTCGCGGTGGCTCTCGGCCTTCAAGTCCCTGATCGAAAATCCCATCGCAATGATTGTCTAGACAGGGGGCGACGATGAGCGTCTCGACCGCGCCGGACATCTACGGGTTC
>DASXGQ010000194.1:0-23627 GCA_036488995.1 Caulobacteraceae bacterium | reverse complement strand
GCTACACCCGCTCCGGCTTCCTCGCCGCCGCCGCCAAGCGCGCGATGGGCGAGGGGTGATCGCTGTCAAAGCCTGCGCGCGGCGCCCGGCGGTTCATTCAATAAACCAAGTCACGAACCGTACGGACGGGCGTTAAGCGGCGATTCATCGGGCCGTAGTACCGTCCGGCCGCAACAGTTGACGAATCTGCTGCAGGGACCGGAGAAAAGGCTCTCGGTCGGGCGAGCCGGAGCGGGCGCCGAATAACCGATTCAGTACAAAGCGTAGGTGTAAAGTTTTGCTTTCCGAGGTGCTTCCCCTTCCGAAAATCCAGGTTCGCGGTCGAAGCTTCCTCGCCCTGATGGTCGCGCCTGAGGCGCCCCTGGAGCGCTGGTTCGAGGCGCTCGACGAGCATATGGCCCGCTCCGCAGCCTTCTTCGCCGGCCAGCCGGTGGTCGCTGATCTCACTGGCGTGGCCGACAAGGCGTCTCTGGCGGTGCTCGAGGCGCTGGACGGTCTCGTCGCGCGTGGCCTTCGGGTCGTCGGCGTCGAAGGCGTCGCAGCCAGCCGCCTTTCCGGCACGCGCTGGCAGGGCCTCCCCGCGATGCGGAACGGTCGGGATGTGGCGATCGAGCGCAAGGTGGACGAGCCCGAACCGGCGCCCGCCGCTCCCAGCACTGCGCCCGTCCAGCCGCTCCCGAAATCGCCCAGGCCTTCCCTACTGATCGAGGAACCCGTGCGCTCGGGTCAGTCGATCGTCTTTCGGGATGGGGACGTCACCATTGTCGGACCCGTCGCATCGGGCGCGGAGGTGATCGCCGGGGGCTCGATCCACGTCTATGGCCCGCTTCGCGGCCGGGCGATCGCCGGGGTGAAGGCAGGCCGCACGGCGCGCATCTTCTGCCGCAAACTCGAGGCCGAGCTGGTCGCCGTCGCCGGGCTCTACAAGACCGCGGACAATTGGGGCGCGCACGTGCATGGGCGCGCCGCGCAGATCCACCGGGACAACGACGCGCTCATCGTGTCGGCGTTCGACTGAACAAGCCTTGAAGCGGGGGCTTTGGGTGTCGGGGAATTTGGAAGGAATGGTTTGCGCATGTCGAAGGTAATGGTCGTCACCTCTGGCAAGGGGGGCGTGGGCAAGACCACCTCCTGCGCCTCGCTCGGCGCCGCGCTCGCTCAGGCGGGGCGCAACGTCGTCGTGGTCGACTTTGACGTGGGCTTAAGGAACCTCGACCTCGTCATGGGGGCGGAGCGGCGCGTCGTCTTCGACCTGGTCAATGTCGTCCAGGGCGACGCCAAGCTTCCGCAGGCCCTGATCCGCGACAAGCGGATCGACACCCTCTACCTGCTGCCCGCCTCGCAGACCCGCGACAAGGACGCCCTGACCGAAGAGGGCGTGGGCCGCGTGATCGACGAGCTTCGCGAGAAGTTCGACTGGATCGTCTGCGACAGCCCTGCCGGGATCGACAAGGGCGCCACAATGGCGATGCGCTTCGCCGATCTGGCCGTCGTGGTCGCCAACCCCGAGGTCTCCTCGGTGCGCGACTCCGATCGGATCATCGGCCTGCTGGATTCCAAGACGCGGCGCGCGGAGAACGGCGAGAAGATGGAAAAACATCTCCTGCTCACGCGCCATGACGCCGCGCGCGCCGCGCGCGGAGAAATGATGAAGGTCGAGGACGTCCTCGAGGTCTTGGCGATCCCCCTCCTGGGCACGATCTCGGAAAGCCCTGACGTGCTGACGGCCTCGAACCTGGGCTGCCCGATCACCCTGCACAACCCGACCTCGGCCGCGGCCCGCGCCTATACGCAGGCGGCGCGCAAGCTGCTTGGCGAGACGATCACCCTCACCATCCCGCGCGAGAAGCCTGGCTTCCTGGGCCGCCTGTTCGGCAAGAGGGCGACCGTGCAATGAGCATCCTGAACTTCTTCAGCCGTAACCGATCTGCGCCGATCGCCCGCGAGCGGCTGCAGCTCCTGCTCGCCCACGAACGGGTCGTCACAGGACGCTCCGACCTCATCGCCCTGCTGCAGCGGGAGGTGCTGGCGGTGATCGCCAAACACATCGCCATCGACCAGGACAAGGTCATCGTCAAACTCGACCAGGGCTCCAACGTCTCGACCCTGGAGATCGACATCGAGGTGCCGGACGCGGCTTTGGCGCGGAACTAGGAGCCTCTCGCATCGTCCCGGAGCCGGAACGCTGCGGCGCCCAATAGCCGTCTGCCGCGCGCTCCATCCCGGAGTCATATCGACTTCGCGCGATCCCCCGGAGGCGGCAGATGAAAAAGATGCTTGGACGGTATGGCAACGAGTCCGGCCACTGGGTCGGCGATGGGTTTCCCGTCCGCTCGCTGTTCTCCTACGACCGCATGGGGCGCCAGCTCAGCCCCTTCCTGCTGCTCGACTATGCGGGTCCGCACGCATTCACGCCCACTGAGAAACGGCGCGGCGTGGGCAGTCACCCACATCGCGGTTTCGAGACTGTGACCCTCGTCTACGAGGGCGAGGTCGAGCATCGCGACTCCACCGGAGGCGGCGGGGTGATTGGCCCGGGCGATGTGCAGTGGATGACGGCGGGCGCCGGCATCATCCACGAGGAGTTCCATTCGGACGCCTTTGCGCGAGCTGGCGGGCCGATGCGCATGATCCAGCTCTGGGTCAACCTGCCGGCCAAGGACAAGATGGTCCGCCCCGCCTACCAGCCGATCCTGGCCGGGGACATTCCGACCGTAGAGCTTCCAGATGGCGCCGGTGCGGCGCGGATCATCGCCGGCCGGTTCGGC
The DNA here is from genome assembly GCA_036488995.1 of Caulobacteraceae bacterium. Taxonomy (GTDB): domain Bacteria; phylum Pseudomonadota; class Alphaproteobacteria; order Caulobacterales; family Caulobacteraceae; genus Acaudatibacter. The sequence goes on along the minus strand of DASXGQ010000194.1, from coordinate 20,859 downwards.
GAGACGGCGGGGCCGGCTCGCACCTTCACGCCGGTGAACGTGTGGGACGTGCGCCTGAACGAGGGCGCTCAGGCGCGCCTGCCCCTACCCGAGGGTCACACCGCGATGGTCGTTGTCCTGTCCGGCCGTGTGGCGGCCGACCGCGACCAGGTCGCATCCGCGGCCCAGATGCTGCTGCTGGACCGAGCAGGCGAGGGAGCCCTCCTCACGGCCAGGTGCGACGCGACCCTGCTGGTCCTGACCGGAGAACCGATCGACGAGCCGATCGTCGGCTATGGCCCCTTCGTGATGAACAGTGAGGCCGAGATCCGCCAGGCCGTCGACGACTTCAACAGCGGCCGCTTCGCCGAGATCGCCGTCGCCTGACCGTCCCCGGCTCGATCGGCCCTCAACAGGTTTACCGGGGGTTTTTGCGCTCGGCTCGGCCACGCCTGGCCGGCCCACGTAGCTGGCGGAAATTACGAGCCACAAAATTCGCTCCCGTAAGAAGCCTCCAGGATGCAGAAATCCTGGTCCAGCGTGGCCATAGCCATGCGCTCAGACCCGCGCTGACATCGCCATGGGGTCTGGGCAATTACCGGTCGCTTTGCTCAGGCCAGCGCCCGATTGGATTAATGCGCTGACGGATCGAGAGAATTTACCGTCTCATTGCCGGTAAAAGGCCACCGGCGCCGCCAAAGCAGAAACGAAGGCGAAACGGGTCGCCGCACCTCGCTCCGAGCCGGATTCTTCCGCCACAAGGCGCGGACATCGGCGGCACCGGCAGACGTACAGAGTCTAGACTGCAAAATTCATCGAGGGAGTGGCCGAGATGAAGACGTCAGAGCGCTATACGTCAGCCAAGAGGCGTCGCTCGCGCCTACGCCGAGAAGGCCTCTGCATCTCAATTCCAGCAATTCTCTTGTTCGGTGTTCACGGATTGGCCTCCGCCCAAGACGCAACATGGGTAGGGAGCGTCTCTACCGATTGGAACGATCCGGCCAACTGGAACCCAGGTATCCCGGGGCCAGCGGGAACCGCCACATTCGGCCCTTCGACCCCGACATTGATTACCAACTCAAACACCACTGTCACTGTTGGCGCCCTCAATTTCAATGCGCCAGGATATACCATAGAATCAGAGACAGGCGAAGACAATGTTATCACCGGCAGCGGAGTCAGTGCGACTTTCGGAAATAGACCGACGTTCACTATAACCAACGAATCCACCCTGCAATTTTTTAACACCAGCACAGCCGGCACGGCGAAAATTACTGCTGGTGTTCCAGTCGATACGACGGGGGGCTTCGAAGCCGGCTTCATACAATTCTTCAACAACAGCACGGCTGGTTCTGCGACAATCACAGCACAGGATGCTTCGAACATAGAATTTCACGGTGCTAGCAATGCTGGCAACGCCACGCTCATTGCCACCCCTGGATTCAGTACTGGCGGGTTCATTTTTTTCTTCGACAACAGCAACGCCGGACACGCGACGATCATCAACGACGGCGCAGAATTGGCTTTTGCGCCCAATTTTGGCGGGGGCGGCACGGCTTCGGCGGGGGATGCAACAATCACCACGGGTCCTGGCTCGCTGACGCATTTCCAGAGCGACGGCTCGGGCGGCAACGCTCAATTCATTACCGAAGCGGGAGGCCTCGTTGATTTTTCCGGCTTGAGCGCAAATGGAACCACGGCCGGCTCCATCGCCGGCGCAGGGACGTATGATCTTGGATCCAAACAACTAATAGTCGGATCAAACAATCTCTCGACGACCGTGAGCGGCCTGATCGAAGACGGCGGCGAGGGTGGCGGCGTCGGCGGCTCGCTGGTCAAAGTCGGCACGGGAACGCTGACGCTATCGGGCGATAACACCTATACTGGCGGCACGACGATCAATGGAGGCGCCCTACAGCTCGGCGATGGCGCCGCCGCGGGCAGCATCATCGGCAACGTCGTCGATAACGGCACGCTGGCGTTCGACCGCAGCGACGCGATCCCCTTTCCCGGTGTGATCTCGGGCACGGGCGGCATTGCGCAGATCGGCTCTGGCGTCACGACGCTCACGGCCAGCAATACCTACGCCGGCCCCACGACGGTCGTGGCCGGCACGCTGGCAGCGGGTTTGTCCAATACTCTGCCGGGCCTGACCGCGGTAACGGTCGGAAGCGCCGGCACACTCGACCTCGCGGGGTTTGACCAGTCGATCGGCTCTCTTGCGGGGGCTGGCAGCGTTTCCCTCGGCAGCGCCACGCTGACCACCGGCGCCGACACCGCGAGCACCCAATTCTCCGGCGTCATCTCGGGTAACGGGTCGCTCAACAAAGTTGGGACAGGAACCTTCGTTCTCAGCGGCGCCAACACCTACACCGGCGTGACCACGGTCAACGCCGGCACGCTGCTGATCAACGGGAATCAGTCAGCCGCGACCGGCGCGGTCTCGGTAGCGTCCGGCGCTACGCTGGACGGCATGGGGACGACCGGCGGCGACGTCAGCATCGCCAGCGGCGGCCACCTCGGCGGCACGCAGCCGGAGACCTTCACCATGAACTCGCTGACGCTGGTAAGTGGGTCGAACGTGGACGTGTCGCTGGCCAATCCCAGCCCGCTTGGCCCCTTCAACGTCAACGGCGCCGGCGGCGGGCCGAACGCCGGCAATCTCACCTTGGCCGGGAACCTCAACATCGCCGCCATCGGCCCCTTCGGGCCCGGCGTCTACCGGATCATCGACTACACCGGCGCGCTCACCGACAACGGCATGGTGTTCGGGACCGTGCCGCCCGGCTTCATCCCGAACGTCGATCTCTCCATCCAGACCTCGGTTGCTCAACAGGTGAACCTGGCCGTTCTCAGGAGCCCCGGCCCGCTGACCTTCTGGGACGGCGGCAACCCCGCTCTCTTCAACAACGGCGCGGTCGACGGCGGGGCCGGGACCTGGCTGGCGGGCAGCGCCAGCAACTCCTGGACCAACACCGGTGGGAGCGTGAACGGCGGCTGGCAGCCGAACAGCTTTGCGATCTTCCAGGTGAACCCCGGGATCGTGACGGTCGACAACAGCGCCGGCCAGGTCACCTTCTCGGGAGCCCAGTTCGCGGTCGACGGCTATGTGATCACCGGCGCGGCGCTCACCACCACCACGGCTGACACGATCCTGCGCGTCGGCGACGGCACCGACGACGGCGCCAGCATGACCGCCACCATCAGCGCCGCCATCCAAGGCACGGGCGGTATCGAGAAGACCGATCTTGGCACGCTGGTGCTTACCGGCCTCAACACCTACACGGGCGGGACGACGATCTCGGAGGGCGTTCTTTCGATTTCGAACGACGCCAACCTCGGGGATCCCTCCGGCGGCCTCACGTTCAACGGCGGCACGCTGTTGACCACGGCGGCCGTCACCTCGGCCAGGGGCGTGACGCTCACCGCCGCCGGGGGGACGATCGACAACGGTGGCCAGACGGATCTCTTCAGCGGCGCCTTCACCGGCCCTGGCGGGTTCATCTCGACCGGCGCCGGGACGCTGATCCTCACCGGAACCAGCACCTACGCAGGCCCCACGACGATCGCCGCCGGCACGCTGCAGATCTCGGCTGACGCGAACCTCGGCGCGCCAACGGGCGCCCTCATCTTCGCGGGGGGCGGACTGCACACCACGGCGAGCATCGACACCGGCCGCCCAATCGACATCCCGGGCGCTGGCTTCATCGACACCGACCCCAGCACTCTCCTGGAGCTGGACGGCCCAATCGCCGGTTCGGGCGCCCTGACCAAGACGGGCGCCGGCGAGCTGCTGATCACGGCCGGGGGGCCTTTCAGCGGCTCGGCCGACGTCGGCGCCGGCGTCCTGGCCGTCAATGGCAACCTTGGCGCGGCGGCGGTCACGGTCGAGAACGGCGCCGCCCTGATCGGCCACGGCGTCGTCGGGACGACGGCGTTGAAGTCCGGCGCAACGATTGCGCCGGGGCCCGGAATCGCGACGCTGACGGTCAACGGCGGATACGCGCAAGGCGCCGGGGCGACCTATCAGGCGTTGGTCGATCCGACCTCGACCCGGTCCAGCCTCATCACCGTGAACGGTGAGGCCACGCTCGCCAGCGGCGCGGTTCTGAACGTCACGCGCACCTTGGCCGCGCCCTACCAGCTTGGCGCCCGCTACACCGTGCTCACGGCGACAGGCGGCCTGACCGGGACCTTCGACATTACCGGAGACACCTCCCTCTCGGCCTTCACCGGCCTGATGGGCGTCTACGATCCCAACGACGCATTTCTGGTTGTCGAACAGAACCGACCGCTTACGGCGGCGGCGCGCACGCCCAACCAGAGCTCCGCGGCCGCAGGCGCCCAATCGGTTCCGACAGGCGCCCCACTGCTCACCGCGCTCGTCCTGCTGCCCAACGACGCCGTGGCGCGCGTCGCCTTCGACCAGATATCAGGTGAGTTCCACGCCTCCATCGCCACCGCCTTCCTCGACGACAGCCGGTTCCTCCGCGAGGCGGTGGGCCAGCGCTTGCGGGGCGAGGCGGGGCAGGATCAGGCCGGTCCGCACGGCGACCCAGGCGGCCTCGTTTCACCCGGCGTCTGGGGTCACGTCTTCGGATCCTGGGGATCCTACGATTCCACCCTCAACGCCGCCCAGCTAGACCGGTCGATCGGCGGCTTCTTTATGGGGGCCGACACCCTTGTCGGCTCCAACTGGCGGGTCGGCGCGGTGGGCGGCTACAGCCATAGCAGCTTCAACGTCGGCGATCTCGACTCGTCTGGCTCGAGCGACGACATCCACCTCGGCGCCTACGCCGGGACTGACTGGAATCACCTGAGCTTCCAGTCGGGCTTTGGCTACACTTGGCATGAAGTGCACGCCACGCGGCTCGTCAACTTTCCGGGCATCAGCAATATTCTCTCGAGCAACTACAACGCCCAGACGGCGCAGGTCTTCGGCGAAGTCGGCTACCGCCTCGAGCATGGCGTTTCGATGCTCGAGCCAATCCTCGACCTCGCCTATGTGCATCTGCATACGGACGGGTTCCAGGAGAGTGGCGGCGCGGCGGCCCTAACTTCGGCGAGCCACGGCACGGACACAGTTCTGAGCACGCTCGGCGCGCGCGTCAGCACCACGATACGCGTCAACGAGACTAGCCATGCCGAGATCTTCGGCATGATTGGCTGGCGTCACGCCTTCGGCGACGTGACGCCGACGTCGACCTTCACCTTCGCCGGTGGCCAACCCTTCGGCATCGAAGGCGTGCCGATTGCGCGGGACGCCGCCGCGATCGAGGCCGGCGCGTCCAGGAGCATTGGCCGTTCCGTCCAGGTCGGGGTCTACTACTCCGGCCTGCACGGCAGCGGGGTCCAGGACGACGGCGTCAGGGCGTACGTGGGCTGGCGATTCTGACGTGACGACGGTAGCGGCCCCTCAGCCTTCCTCAACCTCCCGCCACCATCTGCGTGACCTCCGCCGTCAGGCGCACGAAATCGGTGTTGCTAAGGTGAAGCCCGCCCTCGAAGGGGAAATCGAGAAGGTCCACCAGCACCAGGACCATGACGGTGCACCCGGCGAAGGCGCCGGCGAAGAGCACGTGCAGGCCCGCGTCCTCGACCCCGGCGAACGTGATGAATCCGATGAGGAACAGAGACAGCAACACCAGCACGGTCCACATCGCCATGGGCACGCCCTTGTCGATCTCGAAGATGCGCGTCTCGCGAAAGCTGTGCGCGGTCGAGAGTAGCGCGATGATCTGGCTCTGCAGCGCCACGTCGCTCGGCCGCGAGAGGTTGATGCGCCCCGCCACGTCCAGCGTCGCGCGCAGATCCTGCATCGCCTCCATGCTGCCCCGCCGCTTGGCCGCCATCTCCGGCCACTCCTTTTCCACCACCGCCCTCGTATAGGTCGCGATCGCGCGGTTGATCGGCTTGCCCTCCTGGTTGGGCAGAGCGTTGGCCAGGATGGAGGCGCCGTGCAGAGCTCCGCACTCGCCGTTGATCGCCATGGCCGCGGTGTTGAACTCGCTCCACACCTCGCTGAAAACGAAGGCCAGCAGCACGGCGAACATCACGCCCAGTTGCAGGAAAACCTGCGAGCCTACCGCGTGCTGACCGCGCCGCCAGTCAAGCGGCACGGCGCGGCTGACGATGAAACTCCCGACCGCCGCGATGATGACGCTCACCACGATGATCAGCACTGCCGCGGGGTAACTCATGCCCGGCCCCCTCGTCCCGCCGCCCGCCCACGCGGCGACGGCGCCAAGCGCAGGTTGTCAGGGTGCGAGCGGGTTGTCACGGAGCGTACGGCGGTGGGGCCAGGCCATCCCAGGGCGCCTTGACGCCTGCAGGGTACGCGAGCGGAAGCTAGGCCGAGGACATCATCCCACGCCCGAAGGAGCCGGTAACGCCCATGCCGATCCTGCCCGCCCAGCGCCTGACCCAGGTCCTGCTCGCCATGCTGGTGATCGGTGTCTGGGGCCTCCTGCTGAAGCCCTTCCTCCCGGTCATGGCGGCTCCGGCCAAACCCGCCCCCCTGCTGCGCTCGGAGAACCTGGACACCCTGACGGTGCGGCGCATCGACGTTGTCGATCCCGACGGGAAAATCCGATTTGTCATCGCCAATCGCGACCGCTTCCCCGGCCTGGTGGCCCGCGGCAAGCTCTACCCCCAGCGCAGCATCCACAGCGCTGCGGGCATGGCGTTCTATAACGAAGATGGCGACGAGACCGGCGGCCTGGTGATCGCCAAGCTGCGCGACGAGAACATCGCGAACATGACCTTCGACTATGTCTATCAACCAACCGACGGGATTTCCGTCATTCGGCGCGAGAGTGCGGACGGCAAGCACTGGCAGGCGGGTTTTGGCATCAGCGACCGGCGCCCCTTTCAGTCCGGCCCGATCGCCTCGAGCCAAGGCGTGCCGCGCATCGCCCTGATCGACAAGGATCAGACCGCCCAGCTCGTTATCTCTGATCCCCAGGGCCGGCCCCGCATCCGCATTGGCGTCGACGCCTCGGGCGCGCCGCAGATCCAAACGCTCAAGGCGGATGGGGCGGTGGCATACAGCGCAGGAGGGCGGTAGCCTCAGCCTTCCAGGATGATCGGGCCGCGTGTATCGGCTCGCGTCGGCTCCGGGTCATGTAGACTGCGCGCAAAGAGCGCGGCGCCGGCGCCGGCGCCGCTCCCAACCCGGGGCGACCACGATGAAGTTCGATCTTGACGCCTACCTTCGCCGCGTCGGGTACGACGGACCGCGTGAGCCAACCCTAAAGGTGCTTTCGGCGCTCCATGTGCTGCACCCGGCGGCGATCGCCTTCGAGAATCTCGATCCTCTGCTTGGTCAGCCGGTGTCGCTCGACCTCGAGGCCCTGCAGGCGAAGCTCGTTGAACGGCGGCGCGGCGGTTATTGTTTCGAGCAGAACGCCCTTTTCCGGGCTGCGCTCGAGGCGATGGGCTTTGCGATCACGCCCCTCATCGCCCGCGTCGTCTGGATGGCGCCGCCCGAGGCCCCGCTCGGACCTCGCAGCCACATGCTGCTGAAGGTCGACCTGGCCGAGGGGCCGTACGTCGCGGATGTCGGCTTCGGCGGCCATATCTTCTCGGCGCCGCTGAAGCTCGAGGTGGGGATCGAGCAACGGACCGCCGAGGGGACGTTCCGCATCGCACCTATCGGTCATGCCCTGGCCGTGGAAACGCGACTGCCGGCTGGCTGGTCCGCGCTGTACCGGTTCACATTGGAGCCGGCAGAACTGGCGGACTACGAGGTGTCGAACTGGCACACCTCGACACACCCACGGTCCCTGTTCACCAACAACCTGCTGGCCGAGCGGCTCACGCCGAAGGTGCGGGTGAGCCTGCTGAACAGGCGACTGATCAGGCGCTACCCGGACGGCGGGACAGAGGTTGAGGAAGTGACCAGCCCGGAGGCCCTTGCCAGCGTTCTCGAGGCCGATTTCGGCGTCGAGATTCCGATCGAGTGGGCGGCGCTGTTTGCGAAGGTCCCCGCCGGCCCGGGTCCGGCCTAGCCCGAGGCGCTGAGAGATCCCGTGCAGGCCGATGTGACCGGCCGGTAGCTGCCAGCTCGCGGCCGACCTTCATCCCGATCCTTGTCCCTTGACAGGTTTTATGATGATCATCATGTTTGCTTTATCATGATAGATATCATGATTAGGAGCAGAGCCATGAGCCATCTTCCCACCGTCCTGGTCACAGGAGCCTCGAGCGGCATCGGCCAGGTCTATGCGGAGCGGTTCGCCGCGCGCGGCCATGACCTCGTTCTGGTCGCCAGGGACGAAGCGCGGATGGAAGCGTTGGCCGATCGGCTGCGGCGCGATGTCGGCGTCGCAGTGGACGTCGTGCGGGCGGATCTCACCGATCCGACAGACCTCGAACGCATCGAGGCGCGTCTGCAAAGCGATGCGCGGGTGGGCATTCTGATCAACAACGCCGGAGCGTCATTGCCCGGCGGCTTCACCAATCAGTCACCGCAGGATGTGGGGCGGCTGATCGGCCTCAACGTCTCGGCGGTGACTCGTCTTGCCGCCGCCATCGCCCCTCGGCTTGCGACCACCGGCGAGGGCGCCATCGTCAACATCGGCTCGGTGGTCGGGCTGGCGCCGGAATTCGGCATGGCGGTGTACGGCGCGACCAAGGCGTTCGTGCTCTACCTGTCGCAGTCGCTGGCGATCGAGCTTGGACCCAAGGGCGTCTACGTCCAGGCCGTGCTGCCGGCGGCTACACGCACGGAGATCTGGGAACGCTCCGGCCTCGACGTGAACGCCATCCCGGGCGTGATGGACGTCGGTGATCTTGTCGACGCCGCCCTGGTCGGTTTCGACCGCCGCGAGAGCGTCACCATCCCTCCGCTGCCCGACGCGTCGCAGTGGGCAACTTATGAGGCCGCCCGTCTGGCGATGCGCCCCGGCTTTGCCAACGCCGACCCGGCCAGGCGCTATCGGGCGGCAGCCTCCGCGGCCGCGTAGAGGGTGTCTTGCTGGCGCGCCGGCGCAGCGGGCGCCCTTACCCCGCTGCGCCGTCCTCGAACGCCGCCTCCGCCTCGAGGCTCGCCAGGTCGCGGCCCAGCGTGACCACGGCAAGAAGCTTGCCGTCCTTTTCGTAGCGCACGGTCGCGTCGTAGCCTGAGATCGAACCGTCCGACGTCGGAGGATCGAAACTCTCCGCATGGCCTGCGTAGTTGACCGTCTGGTCATAGTGCGCCGACCAGAAGAACGGAGAGTCGACGAAGGGCCGGTCTTCGCCCAGGATCACGCGGGCGGCGTGCTGACCCTGGCGCTGGGCGTGAACCCAGTGCTCCACCCGGATCAATTGGCCCGAAATCGGGTCTGGATAACGGGCGATGTCGCCGACGGCCCAGACCCCGGCGGCGGCGCGCAGGCGGTCGTCCACCACCACCCCGTTGTCGACCGTCAGGCCTGCGGCTTGGGCCAGGGCGACTCGGGGTGTCACGCCCACGCCCAGCGCCACGATGTCGGCGGCGATGGAGGTCCCGTTGTCCAGGTTGACCAGGCCCGAGGCGAAGCCGCGCGCCTGGGCTCCGAGGTGAAACACGACGCCCTTGGACTCGTGCACGCCCTGGACCCAGCGGCCGACGTCGGCGCCCAGCATCCTCTCGAACGGGATGGGTTCGGGCGCGACGACGTGCACCTCAAGCCCGCGCTTGCGAAGCGCCGCGGCAACCTCCAGGCCGATGAAACTGGCGCCGATCACGACGGCGACCTTGGCCTTCTGCGAGGCCTCTGAGAGCGCCTGGGCGTCGGCAAGGGAGCGCAGAAGGAAGATGTTCTCGTTGGGCTGAAAGGCCGGCGGGCGCCGCGGCTCCGCGCCGGTCGCCAGGATGAGGGCGTCAAAGGCGAGGGTCTCGCCGCCCTGCAGGGTCAGCGTCTTCGCCGCCGCATCCAGGCTTTCCACCCGGGTCCCCAGGCGAAGGTCGATGCGCTGCGCCTCGTAGAAGGCGTCGTCGCGCAGCGGCATCCATTCGGGCGGCGCGTCTCCGGACAGGAAGTCCTTGGAGCAGTTGGGCCGGTCATACGGCGCGTCCGCATCGGCGCTGAACATCACCAGCTGACCCGCGAAGCCCTTGCGCCGCAGCATCTCGGCTGCGGCGAATCCGCCCGCGCCCGCGCCGACGATGACCACACGCGCGAGTCCGGCTGGCGGCGTCAGGGTCTGGGGTTGGGCTTCGCGCTTGTTCCGCACGAACACCTTGCCGGCGGTCTCTTCGACCGCGTAGCACGCCACCGGGTCGATGGCGGGCGCGCCCAGCGCCTCGCCGGTCTTCAGGCAGAAGCGGGCGTGGTGCCAGGGACATCGCACGGTCCCGTCCTTGAGGAGTCCCTCGGCCAGCGGGCCGTGATAGTGGGTGCACTCGGCGCCGATCGCATGCAAAGCGCCGTCGACGCGCGCGATCAGCACTGCGTCCTCGCCGACGCGGCCGGCGAGCATCCTGCCTTCGGCTATGTCCGTGGCCGGCACGCCCCGGGTGAAATCGGGGCCTTGGGGCCCTTCGCCGTCTCCCATGCGCATCCTCCTCGAAGGAAACACACGAACGCTGGCGCCGACCAAAGGTCGCGTCCAGCGTCGCGAGTTCGAGGAGAAGCTTTACGCCGGCGTGGGCGCCGGCGCTTGGTGGCGTCCCTACTCGGCCATCACGCCGATCGGCTCACCTAACAGGCGGCGGTATTCGCGTTCGGGGACGCCGTACCAGGGGCCGGCGACGCCCTCCAGCAAGGTGCGCTCGGCCACGGTGACCACGCCGCGGTTCATCCGGATCGCGCCCATTCGCTCGAGGCCGTTGAGCGCCACGGTCACGCCCGCTCGGCGCACGCCCAGCATGCCGGCCAGCAGCTCGTGGGTCAGGGGCAGTTCGGGGCGGGCCAGGCGGTCCTGCGCCATCAGCAGCCACCGGGCCAGCCGCTGGTCCAGGCGCGCGCGGCCGTCCGCCAGGGCGGTGTGGGCGGTCTGGATCATGAAGGAGTGGATGAATCGCAGCAGGACGCGCTCCAGGTCGGGCGTCGTCTTGATCAGCTGACGCAGCCGGTCGGCGGAGATCCACAGCGCATGGCCCGAACACTGCACGATCGCCTCGTTGGGCGAGCGGTCGTCAGCCAGCACAACGGCCATTCCGGATGCGCCTTCAGCCCCGACGAGACCCGCTTCGATGCGTCCGCCACTGCGGCTTTTGGCCAGGATCGAGATCAGCCCGGACTCCGGGAAGCAGACGCGCTCGATTGGTCGCTCCGGTTCATAGACGACCGACCGCGCCATCAGCGGTGTGCGCTCCAAATGAGGAGCGAGAGCTGCAAAGGCGTCTGGGGAGAGCCGCCTCAGCAGATGGTTGCGAATGGAAGACTGCGCTTCGGACACGCCCTATTACCTTCTGGGATCACATCTAGAATTTGAAGTGTGCGGATTCGCCACTCAATCGGAATGGGACCATCACCGCACAAGCCTCCTCATGACGGCCCATTGGCCCGTGCGCAAGCGCGATTGCTGATATTCTTAAGCATTTCGGTTTGTTCCTCGGTAGTACGCGCCCGCACCGGCAAAGTTGCGACCCGGTAGAGGCAGGATGAGGGCCGGAACCGCTCTGAACCGCAATATTGCACCATTCCGTACCAACTTTTACAGAAAAGCTGGACCTTAACCGGACGCTTCGCCCTCGGCTTGGGATCGGAATGCCCGAAAGGTCATTTCTTGCGTTTGATTTGAGTTGGTCGCGTGCCGGACGCGACCGGAAGGAGCTCGGGCGCACGCCCGACGAGTGAACGCATGGATCAGTCGAGGACGTACAGAAATCATATCCTTAAGATATTGCCCCGAGGCGACCTCTCAGCGCTGTCGGCTTACCTGCACCCGATCCGCCTTCCGGCCGGCAAGGTGCTCGAACAGCCTAACGAGCCAATCCGCCAGATCGTCTTCCCGGACTCCGGATTCATATCCGTTGTCGCCAGCGGGAAGCAGGAACGGCGGATTGAGACCGGTTTCGTGGGGTTCGAGGGAATGACCGGGGTGCCCGTGGTCATGGGGGATGACAGATCGCCGCATGAGACCTTTGTCCAGGTCGCCGGCGCCGGTCACTGCGTGGAGACCGATGACTTCCTGGCCCTGATGAAAGCCCAGCCGGGCCTGAAGGAGGTCTTCCTGCGCTTCGCCCTGGCCTACATGGTGCAGACCGCCCACACGGCGCTCGCTAACGGTCGCGCCCGGATCGAGGAGCGCCTGGCCAGGTGGCTGCTCATGGCCCACGACCGCATGGAGCGTCCGGAGTTGCCCCTGACCCACGAACTCCTGTCGGTGATGTTGGGCGTACGCCGGCCCGGCGTGACCGACGCCCTGCACCGCCTCGAGGGCTATCGGACCATTCGCGCGCGCCGGGGCGTGATCACCATCCTCGACCGGGAGCGGCTGCTGGAGATCGCCGACGCCTCCTACGGCCTGCCCGAAGCCGAATACAGGCGGCTGCTGGGCGATCCCGTGCGTGGCCCCCTTGCCCCAGGCGCCAACGGCCGCCCGGCCAACCTCCGCCTCGCCGGCGGCGCCTCGGAGGCCCGGGGTCTGGCGGCTAGGGAGGGCTGAGCGTCTCGTCTCTCCCCTTCTGGGGAACGATCGAGCGAAGAGAGATTCTCCACCTGTCCTCCGACGCCCACGGGGCTTCGGAGGACACCCTCCCATGAAGTGGAGGGCGGGTCGTAGGAATGCCCTACCCCCTCGCCAGCAGCCGGAGCCCGTCGAACAGGCGGAACCAGCGCAGGCGGTGCAGCACGCCGATCGCCTTGAGCCGGTCGCCGAAACGCTCCAGCTTGGGACTGGCCAGCACCTTGACGGTGTGAACCATCGCCGAGGCCGGCATCAGCAGCGTCTTGACCAGCCATTTGGCGCGGCCGGCCGGATCGCGTCGCAGGAGGTGGTAGCTCTCCGAATTCAACCGCCTCCACCGGGTCTCGATCTCGCTCCAGGTGCGGCGGGCGGGGTGGCCAATGGCGGCGCGCGGGGCGAAACCGATCGAAAAGCCGGCGGCGCGGGCGCGCATGCACCATTCCATGTCCTCCGACACGCCGCTGGCGAAACCGCCGACCGCGTCGAAGACCCTGCGCGGGCAGAACAGGTTGCCCGAGCCCGTGAATTCCTTTTTCAGGATGTAGGTGCGGAAATCGAACGCGAAGACGCGCTCGAAGCACTCCACCGGCGTCATGGCCTTGGGATCGTCGACCAGCACCTCGACAGTGCCGCCAACGAAGTCGGCCGATTCCAGGCCCTTGAGGCCCTCCTCGAGCCATTGCGGCTGAGGGACGCAGTCGCTGTCGGTGAAAGCCAGGATCTCGCCTCGCGCCAGGGCCACCCCGCCGTTTCTCGCGGGCCCGGCGCCCTTCTCACGGACGATAGTGAGACGCGCTCGCCCGGCGATCGCCTCGGCCACCGCCGCCTCCCCGCAGGGGGAATTGTTGTCCGCCACGATGATCTCGAAGCGCTCACGCGGGAGGGTCTGGCGCCCCAACGCCTCCAGGCAGAGCTGCAGGCGCGGCAGGTCCTGGTAGTGGGGAACGATAACGCTGACCCGGGGGCTAACCTTCGGGCCTGTCTCTTGCGGCGCAGCTTTGTCCGCAATCGGAATCTCAACCAAGGGGGGTCCTCTCGGCCAGGAGCGCGCTGTCTTGGCTCATTTCTTCGCAGTCTTCAACGCGCCAAGCGTCGCCGCGCTGCACGCAAGCCCTCTGGCGCCGCCCGTGCGCCAGCCCACTAAATTCTGCCCACGCTCGCATATGCGAAGCCGCGCTGGCGCATCTCCTCAGGGCGGTAGATGTTGCGAAGGTCGATCACCTGGGGCGTGCGCATCAGCCGGCGGACGCGCTCAAGGTCCAGCGCGCGGAACTGGTCCCATTCCGTGAGGATAACCAGGGCGTCAGCCCCATCGGCCACGTCGTAGGGGCCGTCCTTGAATGTGACGCCGTCCAAGAGGGCGCGCGCCTCGTGCCCTTCCGGGTCAAACGCCTGCACCTTGGCGCCCTTGGCTATCAGGGCCGGCACGATGTCGAGTGAGGGTGCGTCGCGCATATCGTCCGTGTTCGGCTTGAACGTCAGTCCAAGGATTCCGATCGTCTTGCCGGCGGGTCCGTCGGCAATTGCGTCGGCGACCTTCTCGGCCATGTTCTTCTTGCGGGCGCTGTTGACCCTCACGGTGGTCTCGACGAGTTGTACCGGGGCGCCGGCGTCATTGGCCGTGCGCACAAGGGCCAGGGTGTCCTTGGGAAAGCACGAGCCGCCATAGCCGGGACCGGCATTGAGGAACTTGGGACCGATGCGGTTGTCCAGGCCAATGCCGCGGGCGACCTGCTGGACATCTGCGCCGACCTTCTCGCAAAGGTCGGCGATCTCGTTGATGTAGGTGATCTTGAGCGCCAGGAAGGCGTTGGCGGCATACTTTGTAAGTTCCGAGGTCCGCCGACCGGTGAAAAGTATCGGCGTCTCGTTGAGGAACAGCGGCCGATAGAGCTCGCTCATCACCAGGCGGGCCCGATCGTCCTCGACGCCCACCACCACGCGGTCGGGCCGCTTGAAGTCGCCGATCGCCGAGCCTTCGCGCAGGAACTCCGGGTTTGAGACCACTGCGACGTCCGCGTCCGGCCGCACGCGGCGGAGGATCGCCTCGATCTCGTCGCCGGTGCCTACCGGGACGGTGGATTTTGTCACCACCACGGTGAAGCCCTGCACCTGGCAGGCGATCTCTTCGGCCGCGGCGTAAACATAGCTGAGGTCGGCATGGCCGTCGCCACGGCGCGACGGCGTGCCCACCGCAATGAAGACCGCGTCAGCTTCCGCGACAGCCTTGGCGCCGTCGGTCGTGAAGAAGAGGCGCTGCTCCGCCGCGTTGCGCGCGACGAGCCCGGCCAGGCCCGGCTCGTAGATAGGCATGACGCCCGCCTCGAGCTGGCTGATTTTGCGCTGATCCTTGTCGACGCAGGTGACGATATGGCCGAAGTCGGCGAAGCACGCCCCTGAGACGAGCCCGACATAGCCCGTCCCGATCATCACCACGCGCATGGGCGCTCCTGGACAGTTGAGCTTACGCCGACGCCTTGCGCGCAGCCGCGCGCTTATGACTCAGGGGCGTCCTGCGGTCCAGGCAAAGGCCACGCCCGGTACGCAGCGCCCCTTCAGTCTATCGGCCAGCCAGGGCGGCGCATCTGGAAACGGTCTTCCGGCGAGATCCTGAAGTAGTCCGCCGCGCCCCCGGCGCGCATGATGGGTCGCGCCGCCAGGATGTCGTACACGCCCTCGGAGATCACCGAGCGGTCTATATGCACGGCGACCACCTCGCCCAGGACCAGCCAGGAGTTGACCTCCTCGCCTGCCGCCGTGCGCAGCCTCACGACCTGAGTCGTCTTGCATTCGAAGTTGACCGGACTCTCGCACACCCTTGGAACAGAGATGAGGCGCGAGGGCGCATGGGTAAGACCGGCGACTTCGAATTCGTCGACCGCGGGCGGCGCGGGCGCGCAGGTCAGGTTCATCCGGTCCGCCAGAGCTTCGACGGCGAGATTCCAGCAGAATTCGCCCATCTCGGCCACGTTGGAGACGCTGTCCTTCCATCCGATCGAGGCAAAGCCAACAATCGGCGGGACATAGTTGAAGGCGTTGAAGAAGCTGTAGGGTGCAAGGTTAACTGCCCCAGCCGCGGAACGGCTGGAGATCCATCCGATCGGGCGCGGCGCGACGATGGCGTTGAATGGATCATGGCGCAAACCATGACCATTCCTCGGTTCATAGAAATGCGCCGTGTCATCGGCCATAGGTAAACTCCACTTTTTCTTTGTTCGTCCGAAACTTCCTCGCCACCGCTCCGTCCTGGAGAGGGGAATGTCGCCAAACGCCTCGCCGGCCAAGATTTAAGAGGCGGCGACCCGAATGACGACACCATTCAAGGCCTGTCTCTCACGCCGGGGATGCGTGGCGTTGCCGCCAACTGCGTAGTTGTTTGAGACTTTTCTGCCTTGCACGCTTGTTGCACGGTCGATTATGAGCTATTGAGTTGATCCCAACCTGAGGAAAGCCATGGACGAGTCGAGTTCCCAGACGATCGTTGAAAAAACCAGCGAAATCGTCGCAGCATTTGTGTCGAACAACGAGACCACCCCGGGCGAGCTTCCGGCGCTGATTCAGGCGGTTCACCGCGCTTTGTCGGGCATTTCTGTGGCTCAGCCTGAACCTGAACCGCGCAAGGAGCCTGCTGTTTCGGTTCGTCGCTCGGTCACGCCCGACTATCTGATCTGCCTGGAAGACGGGCGCAAGTTCAAGTCGCTCAAGCGTCATCTTCGGACCAAGTACGATATGAGCCCTGAGGAGTACCGCACGAAGTGGGGTCTGCCGAAGGACTATCCGATGGTTGCGCCGAACTACGCCGCAGCGCGCTCCGCCCTCGCCAAGAACATGGGCCTGGGCAAAGGCGGTCGCCAGCCGCCGAAGGCCGCCTCGGCCCGCGGCAAGCGCTCGGCGAAGTCCGCCGGCTAAAGAGCAAGTAATGCCTCTCCTTCCCCCCGGGGAAGGAGAGCATTCAGCGGGGCCCGCTTTTCGCCTCTCCTTCGACTTCATGGCGAAGGTGACCCCCTCCCAATTCCATCTCTTCGCCCCGGCCTGCCGCCTCCCTCATAGAGGGGGACAAGAGCGTGCGTTCGGCGCCGCCCTAGTCTACTGACCGGGCCGATGCTCCCCCATATCCTGCTACGTCAGACCGTCTACGCCGGTTACGTCACCGTAGAAAAACTTCTGCTCCGCATGCCGGGCGGGGAGGAAGTCTGGCGCGAAGTGGAGAGCCACGGCCACGCCGTGGCGGTCCTCCCCTATGACCCCGCGCGCAGCATCGCCTACACGGTGCGCCAGCACCGCATCCCGGTGATGACCTGCGGCGAGACAGATCCGCTCGAAGAAGCCTGCGCCGGGATGATCGATCCAAGCGACGAGGGTCCCGACCACGCCGCGCGGCGCGAAGCCCTGGAAGAGCTTGGCTTGCGCCTTGGAAACCTGGAGCCGGCCGGCTGCGTCTGGACGAGCCCGGGCGTGGTCGCCGAACGCTGCTGGCTGTTCCTCGCCCCCGTCACAGCGTCCGACCGGGTCGCCACCGGGGGCGGGGCGCCGGGCGAGCACGAGGGGATCGAGGTGCTCGAACGCTCGCTCGGCGAGCTCGACAGGGCCCTCGATGCGGACGCCATCCGCGACGCCAAGCTGCTGATGCTGGTCCAGGCCTTGCGCCTGCGCCAGCCTGAGCTGTTCTGAGGCGTCCGGCCCCTACGACCCGACGTTGTTCGTCTTGCGGATGAACGCCGCGGCGTCGTCGTGCAACGCCTTCAGCGAGGCCTCGTGCGCATAGACCATGTGTCCAGATGGATAGTAGTGGAACTCGATGTTCGACGTCAGTTCCGGCGGGATCTGCAGATGATGCATCTCGTACCATCCCTCGTAGAACGGCGTAGCGAGATCGTAATAGCCGCCCGCAACCATCACCTTCAACTTGGGATTCTGCTTCATCGCGTTGGCGATGTCGGGCATGACGTTGACTATGCCTGAAACCGGACGATCGGCGCCGGGCGGTTGATGGTTGTAGTCCCAGTACTTGAAGACGTTGATCTCAGGCTTGAAGATCCGGCCCTCCCCGAAGCCGAGCGCCTTCCGAACATAGTCGTTGAACAGCGAGACATAGGCCGAGCTGATCGCCGCCGATTGCGGATCGTAGTCGGCTTCCTTGCTCAGAGGATCGAGGGAGGGGCCGGAGAAGCGGGTGTCCAGACGCCCGGTGGTGAGGCCCGCCTGATCTTGCAGGGTCTTTTCGAACTCCCCGCCGTCGATGCGAAGATTTGCCTTGAGAACGTAGGCGACCGGCAGGCCGGTGTAGCGGGCGAGGCGCTCGGCGATCGCCTGGCGCTGGGCCGGATCGAGCTGGTTGCCGGCGAGCAGGGCGCGGGCGTAGTCGCCCGCTGCAAAGGCCTCGACCTCCTTGAGGAAGGCCTCGAGATCGGCCGGTCGGCCGCCCGGAATGAGATTGTGGTACCAGGCCGTGGCCGCATAGGTCGGGAGGGCGACGATGTAGGGTTCTTCCGTGCCTGGGTTGAGTTCTGGGCCGTCGGCGGACAGATCGAAGTTGAGAATTTCGGAGAGCAGCATCACGCCGTTGAAGTCAACGTCGTCGCTCGTCTCCAGCTCGTTCACCAGCACAGCCGAGCGCGGCGTGCCGTAGCTTTCCCCGAACAGATATTTAGGGGAGTTCCAGCGGCTGTACTTGGAAAGGAAACCGAGAACGAACTGATCGAAGGCGTGGGCGTCGGCGTCGACGCCAAAGAACGCCTTCTCCTTGTCCTTTCCCGCGATGCGCGAGAAGCCCGTTCCCGGCGCGTCGACAAACACCAGGTCGCTCGCGTCAAGCAGGCTGTAGGCGTTGTCGATCAGGCGATAGGGGGCCGCAGGATCGTGGCTGTCATCGGCCGTCACCACCCGACGCGGGCCGAAAGCGCCCATGTGCAGCCACACCGTCGAAGAGCCGGGGCCGCCGTTATAGATGAAGGTGATTGGCCGATCTGCAGAGGGGACGCCCTTCTTGAAATAGGCGACATAGAACATCGCGCCCTCAGCCTTGGGGTTCTTCTCGTCGCCCAGGTCCTTCTCGTCCTTGGCCGAGGTCTCCTCGACGGTGGCCGCGTCGTCCCAGCCCTTGGGGTGGACGACGATCGTGCCAGCGACGGCGCGATAGTCGATCCGTTGGCCTTCGACGGTCACGCTACCCTCGCTGTTCACCGCCTCTGGGGCGAAAAGGACGCCGCGGTCCGGCGAGGCCGTGGTCGTGGCGGAGGGTTTCTGCGCCTCAGTCGGGGTCTGGGTCTTTGTGGCGGGTTCCGCCGCCAGAGCGCCGGAAAGGGCGAACAGGGAGGCGCAGGCGGCGAGCGCCAGGACAGTCTTCATCTGCGGGAAACACTCGAGGAGAAATGGCGAAACTATCGATGGCGCGGCCTTTACGACCGGGGGACGCTTCGCGCCAGTCCCCGCTTGCGATCGTCTGTCCCCGCTTGCGCGCAGCCGCCATCGTCGCCACCCTTTAGCAAACGCTTCAACGGGAGCCTGAAAGTGAGAACCTTCGGAAAGAGGGCGGCAGCGGCCATGGGGGTGGCCCTGGCTCTGGCGGCGGCAGGCGCGGCGTGCGCCCAGGATCAGATGGTGCTGAACTGCCAGGTGCAGTCGAATCGTCCCGACCGCGGCCGGACACGCTGGACGCGCCGGATCATGATCACTCCGTCCACGCGCACCGTACGGATCCTCGACAACTTCGGCGCCGGCTTCACCCCGCGCAACACATTCGCGTTCGTGTCCATGACCCCGCAGCGCATCACGCTCGAGCAGGGCGGCGGGAAGGTCTCCTATATCGACCGCAGGACCGGCGAATACGTCCTGCGCAATCCGGGCGCCCACTTCACGGTGCGCGGCCGCTGCACGGGCGCGCGCTAAACTCAGATCCGTTTGAAGATGCGAACGTTGAAGCAGGCTCTACACTTTTGAGTCTGGAGCAAATCATCCCCGTTCAGACGATTCCGTCTGAACGGGATTTGTCAGACGGCGACCTGCACGCCCATCTCCACTACCCGGCCCGGCGGAATGCCGAACACTTCGCTGGGATCTGCGGAATTACGGTTGAGGGCCACGAACAGCAGGTCTTGCAGTCGCCGCAGGCCGCGGTCGTGGGTCGGCACAACCGTCCGCCGGCCGAGGAAATAGGAGGTCGCGGCCGGCTCGAACGAAAGGCCTGGCGCCTCGAGTTGGGCGATGGCCGCAGGGACGTCCGGTGTCTCCATGAAGCCGAACGCCAGGGTGATTCGCACGAAGCTGTCGTTCAGCCGCTCGACCTTCGCACGGATCTCCGGCGGCACGCGCGGCTCATCCGCGGTGGTCACGTTGACGATGGCGTTGAGGTGATGGAGCACGCCGTTGTGCTTGAGGTTGTGCAGCAGGGCGCCGGGTGTCAGTTCCGGATCGGAGGTTAGATAGACGGCCACGCCCGGCACCTGATGGCGGGGTCGACGGGCCAGGGAGGCCAGGAAGTCGGTCAGCGGGAGTCGCTCGCGCCGCGACTTCTCGCTGAGGATCGAGCTCCCCCGGATCCAGGTCGACATCACCAGGGCCATGGCCATGGCGATCGACAGCGGGACATAGCCGCCCGACAGCAGCTTGAGCGAATTGGCGCTGAACAGGGCCAGGTCCACCGCCAGCAGCGGCACGACGACCAGGGCCGTGAGGGCCACGCTCCACTTCCACAGCCGGCGCACCACCACCGCCGCCAGGGCCGTGGTGACGGACATGGTGCCGGTCACGGCGAAACCGTAAGCGTCCGCCAAAGCCTCGGAATTCTTGAATATTCCGACCAGCAGGATGACCCCCACCATCAGCAGGAAGTTCACGGTCGGCAAATAGATCTGGCCGGCGTGCTCGCCGGAGGTCCGCCTCACCTCCAGGCGCGGCAGCAGGCCCATCTGCATCGCCGAGCTCGACAGGGAGTAGGCGCCGCTGATCACGGCCTGACTGGCGATGATGGTCGCGGCGGTGGCCAGGACGACCAGCGGCACCCGCGTCACCGCCGGCGCCATCAGGAAGAACCAGTCCTGGTCCGTCGAGCTTCCGCCTGTGGCGAGGTAGTGCAGCGCGAAGGCCCCCTGGCCCAGATAGTTGACGGCCAGGGCCGGAAACACCACCCCGACCCACGCCGCCTGGATCGGCAGGCGGCCGAAGTGGCCCATGTCGGCGTAGAGCGCCTCCGCCCCGGTGATGGTGAGCGAGACCGAGCCCAGGACAAACAGGCCGATGACCCCGTGCTTGGCGAGAAATCCCAGCCCGATCAGAGGGTTG
>DASXGQ010000193.1:0-7824 GCA_036488995.1 Caulobacteraceae bacterium | reverse complement strand
TGGCTACGGTGTCGGAGACGATCGGCAGTCTCGGCGGCAACATCCTGGAAGTGGCCCACAACCGGCTGGCGCTGGATGTGCCTGCCAAGGGCGCGGAGTTCGATGTGATGATCGAGACCCGGGACGCTCAGCACACCCAGGAGATCATGGACGCCCTGCGCGAGAAGGGTTACCCGCCCCGCGCCGTCTGAGGCCCCGACGGGGGCGTCCGCGCGTCGAACTGACCGAGGGCCGCCTGCGATTCGGGGCTGAGCAGGGCCACGATCCGCTCGATCGATGTCTCGGTCTCGCCGTCCAGCTCGTCGCGCGCGAAGTCGCGCACGGCGATCTCCTTGGCGATCAGGAACGCGCACAGGTGGGGTTCGGCCTCGCCGT
Source organism: Caulobacteraceae bacterium (assembly GCA_036488995.1). Lineage (GTDB taxonomy): Bacteria > Pseudomonadota > Alphaproteobacteria > Caulobacterales > Caulobacteraceae > Acaudatibacter. The sequence continues at coordinate 7,449 of DASXGQ010000193.1, read as the reverse complement.
AGATGCCGCGCAGCTTGCGATAGGCCTCGACGCCGCGCACCGAGACGTCCTCCAGGGCGAGCAGGCGCTGGTGCCAGGTGCCGTGCGGAAGCGAGGCGATCAGCGGAGCCATCTCTTCGGCGCGCGTGGGCGGCCGGACCTCGACCCGAAGCGCTTCCGCCTGGTGGGCGCGCAGCCTTTCGGCCGTCTCGATCATCAGGAGGCGACAGGCTTCCAGCTTGTGGCGGTTGTCCGGCGTGAGGTTGCGGTACTCGCGCTGCATGTAGGCGTTCGCCGCCACGCCATAGACCTCGGAGACGTAGAACATCCTCAGGAGCCCGGCCACGGAGCTGAGATCGCTCGAGCCCTCCTGGGCGCCGTCCTGCCGAAGGGAAACAGCCATGCTCCGCTCCTAGCTGTTTCGCTGCGCTTCGATCGGGTTGATCGCTGCGGCATTTAGCCACCGGCGCGTCAGCCGGGTTATGATCGCCCGGGTCCCGACCGGGAGGGCGAAGGGGTGGCGGTCGGCAATCGTCGGATCCATCAGCCTTTCAACGTTCCAGCTCAGCTTTCGCCGCCGGCCGTTCAGCATCCGATTGTGTGGCAAGCTGTCGCAGAGCCCAGGCGGCCGCGTCGCGGACCGTGGGCGAGTCGTCCTGCAAACGCCGGGCCGCCGCTGCGGCGAGCCTTGATTCGCCTGAATTGCCGATCGCATAGAGGACGTTGCGGACGAAGCGGTCGCGGCCGATCCGCTTCACGGCGCTACCGGCGAAGAGCTTCCGGAACGCCGCGTCGTCCAGATCGCTGAGCGCCTCGAGCGAGGGTGAGCGCAGGCTCTCTCGCGCATGCAAGGCGGTCTCGTGCGCCTCCGAGGCGAACTTGTTCCAGGGACAGACCGCGAGGCAGTCGTCGCACCCGTAGATGCGATTGCCCATGGCGGCGCGGAATGTCTCGGGGATCGGCCCGTCATGTTCGATCGTGAGGTACGAGATGCAGCGTCGCGCATCGAGCTGGTAGGGGGCGGGGAAGGCCTTGGTCGGACAGACATCGAGGCAGGCCCGACAGGCGCCGCAATGGTCCTCCTCGGGCGCGTCCGGCTCGATCTGCAGGCTCGTCAGGATCGAGCCGAGGAACAGCCACGACCCGAACTGGCGCGACACAAGGTTGGTGTGCTTGCCCTGCCATCCGACGCCGGCGCGGGCGGCGAGGGGCTTTTCCATGAGGGGCGCGGTGTCGACGAACACCTTGACCTCACAGGACCAGCGCCGGGCGATCTGCCCGCCCAGGGTCTTCAGACGGCCCTTGATCAGCTCGTGATAGTCCCGGTTCCAGGCGTAGGCGGAGATCGCGCCCCGGTCCGACACCGCGAGCGCCTCGCGCGGATCGTTCGCGGGGCCATAGTTCAGGCCCAGGACAATGGCGCTTCGCGCATCGGGCCACATCCGCGTGGGGTGCTCGCGCCGCGCCGCCGTGCGGGCCATCCAGTCCATCGATCCGTGGCGGCCCTCGCGCAGGAAGGCTCTGAGATGGTCGCCAGCCGCCCACGGCGCCTGGGCCGAAGCGAAACCGCAGGCCTCGAATCCAAGACTTTCGGCGCGCCGCCGGATCCAGGCCTTGGCGGCCTCAGAAGTCGAGGTCGTCATAGTAGCTGGCGGGGGCTAGCCCCGGCCAGCGATCGGCGAGCAGGGGTCGGAAAGCGGGTCTCGACTTGATGCGCATGTACCATGTCTTGACTGCCGGAAAGTCGCGCCAGGGCACGTCCCCGAAATAGTCGAGCACCGAAATATTGGAGGCCGCCGCGAAATCCGCGAGGCTCAACCGCCGGCCGGCGAGCCAGTCGCGCGACTGAAGAAGGCGCTCCATGTACACCAGATGGTCGCGCAGGGCGTCGCGTCCCTGCCGCATGTTGTAGAGGTCGGGCGCGCCGAGCTTGAGCAGCCGCTTTTCGAGCTTCTCGTGGAGCAGGTAGGCGTTGACCTCGTTGTCGAACTTGCGGTCGAACCACTGTATCAGTCGGCGGGTCTCGGCTCGATCCGGGACGGTCGCCCCGAGCAGGTCGTGTTCCGGCGCCGTCTGCTCGAGGTGTTCCAGAATTGCGCGTGATTCGCAGATCACCACCTCGCCCTCGCCGGTGCGTTCCACCAGAACGGGCGTGAGCCCGGAGGGGTTGAGCTGGGCGAAGGCCTTGGGCTGCTCCCAGTAGCGGACCAGCACCTCCTCGAACGGCAGGCGCTTTTCGCCCAGCGAAAGGCGGACCTGGCGTGAAGCCGGGTCGAGCGGGAAATGGTGGAGGGTGCGGACGACGTTCATGTTCGCTGATCGCGGCTATACTCAAATCCGCGGTCGCGGCAAAATGCGCCGCAACAAATCTTCTGATCGCGGAGCTTCAGTCCTCTGCGTTTTTGGCGAAGGCGCCACTGTGCGGCTCCGCTCGGCCGTGCGGGTCGGCGTGGATCAGGATGTCCGCGGTAGGAAAAGCCGTGAGGATGCGCCGTTCGGCGGCCAAGACCACCTTGTGCGCCGCCTCGAGGGTCAGCTCGGGGTCGAGCGCCGCGTGCAACTGGATATGGGTGATGGGCCCCGAGGCCCGGGTGCGGAGTTGGTGGACCTCGGCGATTCGCGGGTCCTCCGCCACCAGTCCGATGATCTGCGCTCTCGCCTCGTCAGGGAGCTCCCGGTCCATCAGCTGCGCGGAAGCCTCCCTGAACACGGTGATGGCCCCCCAGAGAAGCAGGCCGGCCACCGCAAGTCCCGCGGCCACATCCAGCGCCGGCGCATGGAGCAGGGCCGACGCAGCGACACCCAGCAAGACGACCAGGTTCGACGCGAGGTCGGACAGATAGTGGACGCGATCGCCCGAGACGGCGACCGAAGTGACGCGGCGCAGCATGCGCGTCTGGGCGACGACGAGGGCGCCGGTGGCCAGGATCGAGACCGCCATGACACCCATCGCCCACGTCTCGTGGCTGACCGGCGCCCGACGAATCAGGTGTCGGACGGCTTCCTGCAGGATCAGGGCGGCCGAGGCGAACACCAGCCCGGCCTGCAGGAGACTGGCGAAGGCTTCCGCCTTGCCGTGGCCGAATCGGTGGTCCTCGTCCGGCGGGACGGCGGCGTAGCGCACGGCGAAGAACGTCGCCGCTGACGCGACGAGGTCCAGCGCCGAGTCTGCGGTCGAGGCCATCAGGGCGACCGAATCGCTGAACGCCCAGACCACGCCCTTCATCACCAGAAGAACGGCGGCCGTGGCGATCGACAGCGTCGTGACGCTGCGCGTCAGGGCGGCGGTCTCGGCCAAACCGGGCTTGGGCTGCGACATGGCGCGACCCTAGAGTATCTCGCGCCCCTCGGCCAAAGGCTTGGCGCGAGCGGGCCGGGTCGCCCCTTAAGGCTAGGCGGCTTCGAGCGGACGGGGCCCCACATAGCGCGACTGAGGCCGGATCAGGCGTCCCCCCAGGACCTGTTCACGCGCGTGGGCGATCCAGCCGCCCGCGCGACCCATGGCGAAGACGCCCGTGAAGGCGTCCGGCGGGAAGTCGAGGGCCTCCAGCAGGAGCGCTGTATACAGCTCCACATTGACGTCGAGCGACCGGCCGGGCTTGCGCGCCCGCAGGACGTCCAGCGCCGCGTTCTCGACCGCCTCGGCCAGGGCGAGTCGCCCGGGCAGGGCGGCGCCGTCGCGGGCCAGGCTCCGGATCACCACCTTGAGCGCGTCGGCTCGCGGATCGCGGACGCGGTAGATGCGGTGGCCAAAGCCCATCAGCCGATCGCCGCGGTCGAGCGCCGCCTCGAGCCAGGCCGTGGCGTTGGACGCCTCGCCTATCGCATCGAGCATCTCGATCACTGGGCCTGGCGCCCCGCCGTGGAGCGGACCCTTGAGGGCGCTGATCCCCGCCAGGACCGCCGAGGCGAGGCCCGCACGGGTCGAGGCCACGACGCGGGCGGCGAAGGTGGAAGCGTTGAGCCCGTGATCGATGATGGTGACGAGGTAGGCGTCAAGCGCACCCGCCAGGGCCGCCGGCGCTGCCTCGCCCCGGATCATCCTCAGGATGTCCGCGGCGTGGGAGCTGTGCGGGTCAGGCGGGATCGGCGCGAAACCGGATTTCGCCCGGACGACGGCCGGCACGAACACCGCAGGCGCCGCGACCAGTCGCAAGGCGACGGCCAGTCCGTCTCCATCGGCGATCCGCGCGGTCAGCGCTCGCGCCGCCTCGATAGGGGTGAGGGACAGCAGGCCCGCGTCGAGGGCGGCGACCTCGTCGAAGACGCTCGCGCGGGCGTGGCCCAGCGCGGGCCCAAGATCGTCCGGGAGTGTCTCGAAGAATCCGTCCCAGAGCAGGTGAAGGACCTCTTCGTAGGCGCGCCGCCCGGCCAGGGCCTCCACTGGAAATCCCCGGATGATGAGCCGGCCTGCGGCGCCGTCCACTTCCGAAAGGACGGTCTCGGCGGCCACGACGCCCTCGAGTCCATCGATCGCGTTCGACATCATTGTGCTCCACACCGCAATTGAACCGGTTGGAGATTGCGGCCTGCGGCGCTACAATCAAGATTGATCAATATGATCAATATGAGATGACGGGCTGGATCGCGACCGAAGAGGCGCTGCAACGGCTTGGGGTGAGGCCCCAGACGCTCTACGCCTATGTCAGCCGGGGTCGCCTCCGCGCCCAGCCCGATCCGCGCGATCCCAGGCGCAGCCTCTATTCGTCCACTGACATCGACGGCCTTGCGAGCCGCCGGAGCCGGAGCCGCAAGGCGGCCGACGTCGCGGCCGAGGCGATCGCCTGGGGTGAGCCGGTGCTGGAGTCGGCCATCACGACAGTTGTCGATGGGCGGCTCTTCTATCGCGGACGCGACGCCGTGCTCCTCGCCGAGACCCACACGTTCGAGGGTGTTGCCCGCCTGCTGCGCGGAATCGATGCGCCGCCGCTTCAGAGCCGCCTGCGACCTCCGCCGCCGGCGGGCGCGGAGCCCAGGGCGCGCCTCTTCGCGGCCTTATCGGCCCGCGCGGCGTCGGACCGGCCGGCGCGCGACCGGCCTGTCCACGAACTGGCGATAGAGGCGGCCACGCTCCTCGACGTGGCCGCCGATGCGGTCTGCGGCAAGGTGGAGAGCGGTCCGATCCACGAGCGGCTCGGAGCGGCCTGGTCGTGCGGCGCGCGCGGTTCCGATCTCATCCGCCGCTCGCTCGTATTACTGGCCGATCACGAGCTGAATCCTTCGACCTTCGCCGCCCGCGTCACCGCCTCCACGGGCGCCTCGCTCGCGGCGAGCGCTCTGGCCGGGCTATCCGCCCTGACCGGTCCGCTTCATGGCGGCGCGAGCGAGGCCGTCGCCGGGCTGGCGGCGGAGGCGGACCGTCTTGGCGCGCGAGAGGCGGTGGCGGCGCGGCTCGCCTTCTGGACCTCGACGCCCGGATTTGGACACCCGCTCTATCCCGAGGGAGATCCTCGCGCGCGCGCCCTGATGAAGGCCTTCGCGCCGCCCGAGCCCTACGCCGGCCTGCGGGCCGCCATGCATGACGCCGCCGGCGCTTCCGACAACGTCGACTTCGCCATCAGCGCGATGGCCAGGAGCCTCGCCCTGCCCGCGGACGCCCCGTTCATCCTGTTCGCGGTCGGGCGGACGGCCGGTTGGCTCGCCCACGCCATGGAACAGCTGGCGACAGGCGCGCTGATCCGCCCGCGAGCCCGCTATGTCGGGCCGCCGCCGGAAGCCTGAAACCCGAGACGGCTTCAGGCTCCGGGGGGATTGGGCAGCGCGTCGGGAGTTTGCGCGTATTGGCCGCCTCGCCGGTAGCGGTAGAGATAGCTCGGGATGATCGCCTCCAGGGCGTTCGGCTCGACGCCCAGGTCCCTCAGGCCCAGAGCGCCGGCGGCGACGACATTGTCGCTTCGCAGCAGAGCCACCTGATCGGTGGTCAGGGGCGGCGGCGCGCCGATCGTCGCGACGAGATCGCCGACCATGCCGAGGGCGCCGGCCACCGGCCAGGGCGTGGACACCAGCAACCGACGGCGCTGGATCACCTCGAGCATGATCTCCATCAGGCGGCGGAAGGTGAAAGCTTCGGGACCGCCGAGCTCGAAGGTCCGTCCCGCCGCTTCGTCCGACGCGACGGCCTTGGCCACTGCCGCGCTGACATCGGCGACGAAGACCGGCTGCATGCGTGTGTGGCCGCCGCCGATCAGGGGCAGGGCCGGCGAGATTGTCGCCATCTGCGCGAACCGATTGAAGAAGTGATCTTCCGGACCGAACACCACCGAGGGGCGCACGATCGCCGCGCCGGGAAACGCCTCGCGCGTCGCCGCCTCGCCCGCAGCCTTGGTCCTCCCATATGCGGCCGGGGACTTGGCGTCGGCGCCGATGGCCGAGATGTGGACGTAACGCGTGACGCCAGCGCTGGCGGCGAGCGTCGCGACGCGGCGCGCCCCGTCGACATGCACGCCATCAAAGGTCTGGCGGCCGCTCTCATACAGAATCGCCACGGCGTTGATGCAGGCCTCGGCCCCCTCGAGGGCGCGCGCCGCTGAAGCGTCGTCGCGGACATTGGCCTGTACGACCTCGATCTGGCCAACGTCGCCAAGCATGCGCAGGCGATAGCCGCGCCCGGGCTGGCGAACCGCCACGCGCACGCGCGCACCCGTTCGCGCCAGCGCGCGGACGATCTGGCTTCCGACGAAGCCGGAGCCGCCGAACACCGTCACCAGACCCTTCATCGCCCCATCACCTTCTTCGCCTCGACCATCACTTCGACATGACCCAATGGATGCGCCGCGGGTGCGATAGAGGAGGGGCGCCCGACGCGCAACGCGCCGCAGCATACCTCGATGGGTACGGATTGACCTCGCACGGCCGGCGCCCTATCCGTCCGCCCCTCGCGCGCACGGGCCACCCCATGCGAGCCCAGGTGGCGGAATTGGTAGACGCGCTGGCTTCAGGTGCCAGTGGCTTAACGGCCGTGAAGGTTCGAGTCCTTTCCTGGGCACCATGCATGAGGCTTTCCGTCCGCGCGGGAGCGCGCCGCCCAGCCGGGGCGGCAGGCCATTCTTAGGCCGGTCGAACGAAATCCGGCGGCCGCGCCCGGGCGACGGACACCAGCGGAGATAGTCTTGGCCGCGAGCCTGCATCAGGGGGACCTGCCCGACGGGCTCTTTGCGGGAACGCCCTCCCTGGCGGTGGATTCCGAGACGATGGGGTTGCGGCTTGGCCGCGATCCCCTCTGCGTCGTCCAGCTTCGCGGACCAGAGGGCGACGCCCATGTGGTTCAGCTCGACCGGAAGACTTATCACGCGCCCAACCTCAAGCGCCTGCTGACCGACCCTGCCGTGCTGAAGATCTTCCACTTCGGCAGGTTCGACATCGCCATGTTCCAGCTTCACCTGGGGGTGGTCACCGCGCCGGTCTATTGCACCAAGATCGCGTCCAAGCTCGCGCGGACGTACACCGACAGGCATGGCCTGAAGGACGTGA
>DASXGQ010000181.1:0-79695 GCA_036488995.1 Caulobacteraceae bacterium | reverse complement strand
CTCGACCTCGCCTCCGGCGAGCGAATGATCGGGCAGGATCTCGCCGAGCTGGCGCAGACTGCGCGCCAGTCGAAGGCCAACATCGAGCGCCTCGCCGCCCGCGCACCGGCCTTCGCCATCGAGCAGGCGGCGCTCGCCGGCCTGCTTGGCAATGGCGACGACCTCGCCGAGGGCGCGCGCCGGCTCGACCTCTACGCCGAGGAGGGCGACGGCCATTGGGCCGGCGAGTCGGCGCTGGGCGGCGGCTACGTCTTCCACCGCACTCGCCGCGGCGTCTCCGAAAAGATCGTCCTGGACGAGCAGATGCTGCATTCAGCTGACGCCCGGCGTCTCGCCGAGCGCGCCAGCAAGCTGTCGGAGATCTTCGCAAAACCCGCTGTGTTCCGCCGACGCGACCGCAGTCACACCGTCCGTGGTCCCCTTGACCTCGTCTCGGTGATCTTCGAGTCGGGCCGCCGGGGACTGACGATCCAGCGCTACAAGGGCCTGGGCGAGATGAATCCCGAACAGCTCTGGGAAACGACCCTCGACCACAACGCCCGCACCCTGCTGCAGGTGAAGGTCGAGCACGTCGACGACGCCGACGATCTCTTCACCCGCCTGATGGGCGACCTCGTCGAACCCCGGCGCGAATTCATCCAGGAGAACGCCCTGGACGCGGAAGTGGACGTCTGAGGCGGGGGTCGGTCCGCCGGCGTCCCGCCGGCTCTCTGCCTGTCCCTCCCCTTCATGGGGAGGGTGTCTTCGAGCGCAGCGAGAAGACGGGTGGGGAAGTCTGGATCGTCTCCGGCGCCTCGCACGGCCCCGACTTCCCCACCCCGCTTCGCTGCGCGAAGCGACCCTCCCCGGAAGGGGAGGGACAAGCGAAGGGGGACCAGAGACTCAGCGGGTCCGCACCACCTCCAGCACAGCCTCGCCGTAGCGGCCGAGCTTGGTCTGGCCGACGCCGTCGATGGACGAGAGGGCGGCCGGGGAGCGGGGACGGGCGCGGGCGATGTCCGCCAGGGTCTCGTTGTTGAAGATGAGATAAGGTGGCACGTGCTGGCGCGCGGCCTCGCCTCTCCGCCATTCGCGCAGGGCCTCGTAGAGCGCCAGATCGTCCCCGCTAAGATCGTCGGATGCGTCCCGGCGCGTGAGCCGCTCCGCCTTCGCCGCTTTTTGAGGCCGTGTCTCCGACTCCAGGCGCACGATGCGTCGCTCACCGCGATAGACCGCCCGCACCTCCTGGGGATCGCTCAAGATGATCAGTGGACGCCCTTCGTTGGGATCCTCGACCAGCAACCCCTCGAACATCAGCTGGTCGATGAGGTCGCGCCATGTCGCAGCGCTAAGGTCCTGGCCGACACCGAAGGTCGACATCGCGGCTTCCGACTCGCCGACGCCCTTGGTTCGGCCGAGCAGGTGGTCCACCAGGCGGCCACGGCCAAAGCGGCCCCCCATGCGGTGAACGGCCGAGAGGGCCTTCTGAGCCGCCTGGGTGATCTCCACCCCGATCGTGGGATTGCGGCACCGGTCGCACACGCCGCAGCCTTCGGCGACCGCCTCGCCGAAATACCGCCGGACACCGGCGGCGCGGCAGGCGCCGCCGTCCAACATTGCGTAGAGCTGGCGCACCTTTTGAGTCTGTACGACGGCTGCGGCCTCGGGAGCGCCGCTGCGCCGGATCCGCTCGAACGCCCAGGCCATGTCGGAGGCGCTGTAGAGAGTGATCCCCTCCGCCGTCGCGCCGTCGCGGCCCGCGCGCCCGATCTCCTGCCAGTAGCCCTCGATCGAGGCGGGAGGGTCGGCGTGGATGACGAACCGGACATCGGGTTTGTCGATCCCCATGCCGAAGGCGATGGTCGCCACCATCACCGCCTCGTCCTCCTCCAGGAACCAGTCGAGACGGTCGCGGCGAAGCTCCTTGTCCAGGCCCGCATGATAGGCGCGGGCCGCGATCCCATCCGCCGCAAGGCTCTCGGCGAGATCCTCGGCGCCCTTGCGCGAGCCGGCGTAGACGATTCCTGAGCGACCGCGACGGGCCTTCACGAGGGCCGCCACGCGGTCCCGACCCCGGCCGCGCTTGCGCTCGGCCGTGAGGTGGAGTTCCGGGCGCGCGAAGCTGGCCACGAACTCGGTCGCATCGCCCAGCCGCAACTGGGTCCGGATGTCGTCCCGGGTGCGGGCGTCGGCGGTGGCCGTGACGGCCAGGCGCGGCACACCCGGGAAGAGGTCTGCAAGGCGGCCCAGGGTCCGGTACTCGGGCCGGAAGTCATGGCCCCACTGGCTGACGCAGTGCGCCTCGTCGACCGCGATCAGGGCCAGGGGCGCGGCGGAGAGGCGATCCAGCACCCACGGCTGCATGAGCCCCTCGGGAGACAGGTAGATCAGGTCCAGCTGCCCCGCGGCCAAACGCCGCCACGTCGCATCGCGCTCCTCCGGACCCAGGCCCGAGTCCATGCGTGCGGCGGCGACGCCGAGCTGGCGCAGCGCCTCGACCTGATCGCTCATCAGGGCGATCAGGGGTGAAACCACGAGGCCCACGCCCGGGCGGATGAGGGCGGGAACCTGATAGCAGACGCTCTTGCCGCCGCCCGTGGGAAGCACGGCCAGGGCGTTGCGCCCGGCAAGCGCCTCGGCCACGACCTCGCCCTGGAGACCGCGGAAATCGGCGTGACCGAAGGTGCGGCGCAGGACCGTGCGGGCGTCGTCGAGGCTTGGGGTCACGGCCCGCTTATGGCAGGACGCGGGAAGGGCCGGAAGTCGTCAGCGCGGCGCCATTAAGCTGTGGTCAACCGCCTTGTGTGCTGCGTAGGGCCTGATCGGCTGCGACCGGCCCGCACGGGCGGCGCCCGGATCGCGCCCTCTGGGAAGTTTCGATGTCTCACACGCCGTCCGGCGATCCGCAGCGCGAGCGCCGACGGCGAGGCCCCCTCCAGGCGCTCGTCTACTGGGGCATCGTGGTCGGCGTCTGGGGCCTGATCTTCGTCGTCGGTTTCTTCGCCGTCTTTTCGACCGACCTGCCCGACACGTCCCAGCTCGAGAAGATCAAGCGCGCGCCGTCCATCACCTATATCGACCGCTCGGGCGCGGTGATCGGCGTGCGCGGGAGCCTGAACACGCCGCCGGTCGACCTGGATTCCCTGCCGCCCTACGTCCCGGCGGCCTTCGTCGCGATCGAGGACCAGCAGTTCTACCACCACTTCGGGTTCAACCCCTGGGGCATGCTGCGCTCGGAGATCTGGGACCTTCAGCACCCCCACGGGCCCCTGCGCGGCGGCTCGACCATCACCCAGCAGCTGGCGCGCAATCTCTTCCTCACGCCGGCCCAGACCTACCGCCGCAAGGCGCAGGAGCTGGTCCTCGCGGTCTGGCTCGAGATCCACTTCTCGAAAAAGCAGATCCTGGCCCTCTACCTGAACCGCGTGAACTTCGGCGGCGGCGCCTTTGGCATCGAGGCTGCGTCACGCCGGTACTTCAACAAGCCCGCCTCACAGCTGACCCTTGGCGAGGCGGCCCTGCTGGCCGCCACGATGAAGGGCCCCTCGCGCTACAATCCCGCAGCGAACAGCGAGCGGGCGGCGCGCCGAGCCACCCTCGTGCTCGACGAGATGGTCAAGATGGGCGCGATCACGGCGGCCCAGCGCGACGAGGCGTTCGCCCATCCCGTGCACGTCTCCGAACGCCTCGCCGATCAGAGGGCGCAGTACTTCGTCGATTGGCTTGATTCGCGCGTACGGGCTCAGCTCGGAGAGCCGACTGAAGACCTGGTGGTGGAGACGACCCTGGACCTGCCGCTGCAGGCCGCCGCCGAACAGGCGGTCCGCAAGGGCGTTGCGGCGCACACGGCCCAGGCCGTCCAGCAGGGCGCCCTGGTGGCGATGGACGGGGACGGCCGGATCCGCGCCTATGTCGGCGGGACGGACTATGGCGAGAGCCAGTACGACCGGGCCAGCCAGGCCGAGCGTCAGGCCGGATCCTCGTTCAAGCCCTTCGTCTATCTGACTGCGATGGACCAGGGGCATCAACCGAGCGAGGTGATGGTCGACGAACCCGTGACGATCGATGGCTGGACGCCCCGCGACTACACGGGCCGCTATCTGGGGCCGATCACGCTCGAGACCGCCCTGGCCCAATCGATCAACACCGTTGCGGCCAGGCTCGGCGCCCTGGTGGGCACGACCAACGTCGCCCAGACAGCCCACCGCCTCGGCATCACCTCCAAGATCCAGACCGGCCCCTCGATGGCGCTGGGCGCGGTCGAGGTGACCCCAGTCGAGATGGCGCAGGCCTATGACGCGTTCGCCAACGGCGGGTCGCGCGTGACGCCCTATGGGATCGAGCGCATCCGAACAGCTGACGGCCGGGTCCTGTACAATCACGGCGCCGCCGACGGCGGCCGCGTGCCCGTGATCGGCGAGCCCGCCCTCGCCTACATGACGCAGATGCTGCGGCAGGTGTTGGTGTCGGGCACAGGAACGCGCGCGCGCATCCCCAACTACGACGTTGCCGGGAAGACCGGCACGACCAGCGATTACAAGGACGCGTGGTTCATCGGCTACACCGGCGGGTTCGTGGCCGCGGTCTGGGTGGGCCGGGACGACAACACGCCCATGCGCCGGGTGACTGGCGGCGGTCCGCCGGCGGAGATCTGGCACGCGTTCATGCAGGCCGCTCTGCCCCGGCTTGCGGCTCAGCCGATTCCCGGCGGTTCCACGCCGCCACCGCCCCCCGCGGACGAGACGGCGGCGTCTTTGGCGCCCGCGCCCGAATCCCCCGACGAGCCAGGAGCAGGACGCGGGCCGCCGCCGGCGGACGGTCCTGGTCTGGAGCAGCCGCCCACGGGGCCACGCACGCCCGTCCCGTACTAGTTGCGTCCTGTCGCCAAGAGCCCATGCAGGCGTGCGCCTTCGGCGCGCAACCAGCGGCGATGGGGCGCGGGATCTCCGACCAGGCCTCGCACGAGCGCCCAGAAACGCGGCCCGTGGTTCGCCTCCAGGAGGTGCGCGCACTCGTGGGCCACGACGTAGTCGGCAACGGCCCATGGAGCGAGCGCGAGACGCCAGGAAAGCCTGATGGAGGCGCCCCGTCCCCGCTGCGCCGGCGTGCAGGATCCCCAGCGCGTGCGTGGGTCCATCAGCCCGATTGGCGGCCGCTCGACACTCAGGGCGGCGCAATGGACCGAGGCCCGGGTCTCGAACGCCGCCTTCGCCTCGCGCCGGACCACCCGGGCCACGATCATCGGATCGACCTCGCCCTCGCCGCAACCGCCGAGCTCGCGCAATCCATCGGGGCCGGGTGGGGCGAGCCGGGGGCGGCGTCCGTCCGGTTGCAGCCGCCAGACCTGCCCCAGCACCTCGAGACGGTCATCGGCGCAGAGCGCGGGCGCCGGCTCGGGAACATCGGCCAGCTGGGCGCGGAGCCAGGCGCGACGCTCGCTGGCGAAGCGCGCGGCCTCCTTGAGCGCGGCTCGGCTGGGCGCCACCGCGATCGCCTCGCCGGTCGTGCGGTCCACCCGCAGGGAAACGCGCCTGGCGCGCGCGCTCACCCGCAGGCGGACGCTCACCCCCTCGATCTGCAGCAGCTGCCCGTCGGCGTAGCGAAAGTTGAAGAGGCTCATCCCCGACTCGGCTGACGCGCGCGAATCGCCGCGCAGAGGCCAAGCCTACAGGGCGGCTTCGCTGCGGGCGATGAAGTCGCAGATCCGGGGATGGATCTCCTGGGCAAAACGGCGCCCGTTGAACACGCCGTAGTGGCCAACGCCAGGCTGCACGTAGAGCTCGCGCAACCCGTCAGGAACGTTCGGGCACAGACCATGGGCGGCCTGGGTCTGTCCCACGCCCGAGATGTCGTCCCGCTCGCCTTCGACGGTCATCAGGCCGACATCGGTGAGCGCGCCCAGGTCCACGCGGCGGCCGCGGTGCATGAACTCGCCCTTCGGCAGCAGGTGGCGCTGGAACACCTGGTCGATGGTCTCGAGGTAGAATTCCTCGGTCAGGTCGAGGACGCTGAGGTACTCGTCATAGAATTCGCGGTGGCGATCCGCCGAGTCGCCATCGCCGCGCACGAGGTTCTCGAAATACCGGCGGTGCGCCTCCTGGTGCATTTCGCGGTTCATCGACATGAAGCTGTAGAGCTGGACGAAGCCGGGATAGACGCGCCGCACAGCCCCGGGCCAGGGCCAGGGCACGGTGTCGATCATCGTCGAGGCGAACCAGGCGAAGGGTTTGGCGTTGGCCAGGTCGTTGACCTTGGTGGGCGCCAGCCGGGCGTCGATCGGCGAACCCATCAGGGTCAGGCTGGCCGGCCGGAGCGGATCGCCGTCTTCGGCCATAAGGGCGGCCTCGGCCAGCACCGCGGGCCCGGGCTGGCAGACCGCGACCACGTGAGCGCGCCGGCCGATATGGCGCAGCATGTCCCCCACGGTGTCGGTATAGTCAGCGAGCCCAAACCGGCCCTCGAGGATCGACACGTCGCGGGCATTGGCCCAGTCGGTGATGTAGACGTCGTGGGTGGCGAGGAAGGTGCGGACCGTGCCGCGCAGCAGAGTCGCGTAGTGCCCCGACAGCGGCGCCACGATCAGGACGGGCGGGGCGTCGCCGGCTCCGCCGGCGTCCGCCAACTGCTCGGGATCGCGACGGAAGCGGCGCAGTTTCACCCACGGCGTGCGCCAGGGGGTGTCCGCAGTCACGGCGACGCGATGGCCGCCGATGAAGACGTCGTCGATACGCCAGGCCGGTTTCGCATAGCGACGGGTGAGGTTCGCCACGACGTCGGCTGACGCATAGGCCATCCGGCCTGCATCCGTCTCGCCAGCGGGATTGAGGGGCGAGCGCCAGAAATCCCGCGCGATCTGGGCGGTGAAACGAAGGGGCGCGGCCAGTCCGTAGGCTGCCTCATGCAGCGTGTAGAGCAATCCATTCCTCCAGGAACAGCCTGCCGCGGTATGAGGCGAGCGTCGCCGCAAGTCCAGCGGCCAGGCTCGTCCTGCGGCGTCGCGCCGTGGGCATTTCAGCGCACGTGGCCAGGCGCTGTTCCATTCCGTCCACAGACGATCAGGCGGTGGTTCGCATCGCCTCGCTGATCTGCCGGGCGACGTCGGCCGGCGGAGCGGTGAGATCCAGCGGCTTCACGAAGCGTCCCCTGGGATCCATCAGATAGACGATGGCCGTGTGATCCATCGTGTAGGTCCCGCCTTCGGGGTGCTTCTGGTAGAACACGTGATAGGCCTTCGCGGCCTGGGCGATCTGGGCCGGCGTGCCGGTCAGGCCGATCGATCCCTTCGGAAAGGTGTTGCTGGAAAGGTAGGTCGCCAGCTGTTTTGGCGTGTCCCTCGCGGGGTCGACGGTGATGAACACGACCTGGAACCGCTGCGCCTGGGCGCCAAGGGCGTCGCTCGCCCGGCCCAGAGCCGTGAGGGTCGTCGGACAGACGTCGGGGCAGAAGGTGTAGCCGAAGAAGACCGCGCTCCACTTCCCGTCGAGCAAACGCTGATCCGCCGGCCGGCCCTGCTGATCGACCAGCTTGAAGGGTCCGCCGATGTCCGAGGCCGATGGACCCTGGGTTTGCGGACGAAGGGTGAAGACGCCGATCGCAATCACGACGACAACGGCCACGGCCATGCCGAGCCATCCAAGACGCCTGTTCACCGGACGAACCCCCAACTAGGTCTCGCGCGCGCGCCTCTCCGGAGGCATCCTTCGGGCCATGACCTCAGTATCGCCATCCGCTTCCCTGGCGCTGCAGCCCGGCCCCGGCGCTGGCGCGCCAGATACGCCGGGGGCTCCGGGGGTTCAAGGACGCGTCTCGGTAAACCGCGGCATCCGCACGAGAACCTTGTTGGTGTTGAGGACCGCCCTGGCCGCGGGCCAGTTGACGGTTCTGCTGATCGTGTGGCGCATCATGCACTGGCCGATCCAGGGGACGACCTGCCTGACCCTGGTCGGCGTCTCGCTGGCGTTCAACACGGCGATCGCCATCAGCCCGGCCGCTCAGCGGAAAGGGAAGGCGTGGGAGGTATTCGGACAGCTCGCCTTCGACGCTGTGCAGCTGTCGGCGCTGCTCTATCTCACCGGCGGGGTCTTCAATCCCTTCGCCCTGATGCTGATCATGCCTGTGACCATCGCGGGGGGAGCGCTGTCGCCTAGGTACGCCGCCGCCCTGTGCGGGCTGGCGATGTCGCTCGCACTCGCCCTTGCCCTGTTCGCGCCCACGCCCGCCTGGCTCGCCCTGCCGCCGACCGCGGCCCATGAGCTCTTCCGACTCGGCTCGGCAACCGCCCTGATCGTCGGCATGGCCTTCGCCGCCGGCTACGCGTCCTGGACGAGTGGGGAGAGCGCCCGCAATGAACTCGCCCTGCACGTGACCGAGACTGTCCTGGCGCGGGAACAGAGGCTGTCCGCTCTGGGCGCGCTGGCCGCGGCTGCGGCGCATGAACTGGGCACGCCCTTGGCGACGATCACGGTGGTGGCCAAAGAAATGGCGCGCGAGGCCGCCGACGGTCCCATGGCCGACGACGCCTGGCTCCTGGTCGAGCAGGCGCAACGGTGTCGCGATATTCTCAAGCGCCTCGCCGAGACGCCCGAGCGCACCGACGTCGTTCACGAGCGAATGACGCTTCTTCAGCTGGTGCGCGAGGTGGTCGAGCCGTTCGCAGGATCCGGCGATGTCCGGGTCGAGGCCGTCGTCACGGGTCCGCCTTCTGTCGCGGCTCCGGATCTGTGGCGTCGGCCGGAGGTGCTCCATGCGGTCACCGCCTTTGTCGAGAACGCCTATGACTTCGCCAGAGCGGAGATCCTCGTGACGGCGCGATTCGACGCCGACACGATTACGATCGAGGTGCGTGACGACGGTCCCGGCTTCGCTCCACACGTGCTGGCCAAGCTGGGCGAACCCTATGTCACCAGCCGGCCGGGGGCCGAAGGTTCGCGCACCGGGCATATCGGGATGGGTCTGGGCTTCTTTATCGCAAAGACCTTGCTGGAGCGGACCGGCGCTCGGGTCGAATTTCGCAATGGCCCCAAGATAGGCGCGATCGTCACGGCGAGATGGCCGCGCGTACGGATGGAGGCTTTGGAAACTGCACTTTGAAACTCTTGCAAAAAGCTCACATTCCACGTCATGTTGTCGCAGGGCGAACCTGTGAGCGAGCCGGATTCAAGTAGGGAGACGCTCTGATGGATGGCGAGACGACGAATTCGGGCGAGACGGCCGACAAATCGCTTCTTCTCCTCGATGACGACGCCGCTCTCCGCACTCGTCTGGGCCGCGCCTTGGAAGCGCGCGGCTTCGCGGTCACGCTCGTGGAGACCGTCGCCCAGGCCAAGGCCGCAGCCAAGGAGAGCCCGCCGGCCTACGCCGTCCTGGATATGCGCCTGGAGGATGGCTCAGGCCTCTCCGTGGTGGACGTGCTGCGCGAGGCAAGGCCCGACGCGCGCATCGTGATGCTCACCGGCTATGGGAACATCGCCACGGCCGTCGCGGCGGTGAAAGCCGGGGCGATCGATTACCTGGCCAAGCCGGCCGACGCCGACGACGTGGTCAAAGCCCTGATGGTCTCGGCCACCCGCGACACACCCTCCCCGCCAGAGAATCCGATGAGCGCCGACCGCGTGCGGTGGGAGCACATTCAGAGGGTCTACGAGCTTTGCGGGCACAATGTTTCGGAAACCGCCCGGCGCCTGGCGATGCACCGGCGCACCCTGCAGCGCATCCTGGTCAAGCGCGCGCCCCGATAACCGTGACCTTCGACAGCGGGGCCGCGTGAGCCAGATCGAGGTCCCCACGCGCGAGGTCGCGCCAGCGCACCGCTTCGACGAGCCGGGCCTGGAGGCGTACCTGCGATCCCGGATCGAAGGTTTCGGCCACGATTTCTCGGTTCGCCAGTTCCAGGGCGGGGCTTCCAATCCGACCTTCCTGCTGACGACAGACACCCCAGAGGGCCAGCGCCGCTACGTCCTGCGCAAGAAGCCTCCCGGCGCCCTGCTTGCCAGCGCCCACCAGGTCGAGCGCGAGTTTCGCGTCATGGCGGCTTTGGCGAAGACCAACGTTCCCGTCCCCACCATGCGCCTGCTGTGCGAGGACCCGGAGGTCATCGGCACGCCGTTCTACGTCATGGACTTCCTGCCGGGTCGGATTTTCCGCGACGCCGCCCTGCCCGGCCTCGCTCCGGCCGAGCGGACGGCGATCTACGATGAGCTCAACGCCACTCTGGCCAAACTCCACGCGGTCGATTTCCGTGCTGTCGGCCTGGAGGACTACGGCCGAGCCGGCGGCTATTTCGAGCGTCAGATCGCGCGATGGACCCGTCAGTATCGCGGGGCCCAGACCGAAGAGATTCCGGCGATGGAGCGGCTGATCGAGGCGCTGCCCGGCCGCATCCCGGCCGATGATTCTGTTTCCATCGCCCATGGCGACTACAGGCTCGAGAACGTGATGTTCGATCCCGTCGAGCCGCGCCTGATCGCCGTACTCGACTGGGAGCTCTCCACCATTGGCCATCCGCTGGCCGACCTGGCCTACAACGCCTTCCTGTGGCGCTCCGAGGGCGCCTCGTGGGGCACGCTCAAGGGGGTGGACTTCGCCACGAGCGGGATTCCCACCGAACGGGCGTACATGGAAGCCTACCTGCGCCGAACAGGCCGGGGCGAGATCGAGGACTGGCCGTTCTACGTCGCCTTCTCGGTGTTCCGCCTCGCCTCCATCTCCCAGGGAGTCTACCGCCGGACCCTCGATGGAGTGCTCGCCAGCGAGCGGGAAGCGGTGAACGGAACCGGGCCCCTGGCCGAGACCTCCCTGTCCATCCTGGAAGGGCGCGCCTGACCCGACGACAGGGTTGCGCGCCCGGCGCTTTGATCTTCAATCGCCCGACCCGCCGACCGAGCGCGGGACCTAGGGAGAGGATGCGATGGCCGAGACCGTGCTCTATGGCGTGCAGGCCGGCGTCGCGACGATCACCCTGAACCGGCCGGAACGCCGCAACGCGCTCAACTTCGAAGCCTATGACGCCCTGGAGCGCGCCCTGCGCTGGGCGGTCACTGACGACGAGGTCCGCTGCGTGATCGTCACCGGCGCCGATCCGGCCTTCTGCTCCGGCGATGACGTCCGCGAGATCATGGCCGCGCCGCGTCCGGCTGCTGAACGGCCCACGTCCCCGGTCGTGCGCCATCGGCCGACGCCCGCCGCCATGGCGGCTCTCGAATGCGACAAGCCGATGATCGCGGCGGTCAACGGCCCGGCGATGGGTTGGGGAATGGAGCTGGCGCTCTATGCCGATATCCGCATCGCTTCGGAGCGCGCGAGCTTCGCCGAGCTCTTCATCAAGCGCGGCCTCGTCTGCGACGTGGGCGGCTTCTATCGCCTGCCGCAGATCGTCGGTCCGGCGAAAGCGGCCGAGCTGCTCTTCACCGGCGATCCGATCGACGCAACGGAGGCGGCGCGCATCGGTCTCGTGCGCGAAGTGACCCCGCACGGCGACCTCATGGGCCGGGCGCGCGAGCTGGCCGGCCGCATCGCGGTCAATCCGCCGCTGGCCTTGCGGTACATGAAGGAGGGGCTGCGCCGCGGGACCTATGGCGATCCCCGCGAACTCGGCTCCTGGGCGATCGAGACCATCCGTCGTCTGATGCAGACCGAGGATCACAAGGAGGGTGTGGCGAGCTTCCTCGAAAAACGCGCCCCGGTCTTCCACGGGAGGTAGCCGCGCCGGAACAGGCGGATGACGGGGACGTTAAGAGACCCCTCGACCCGGGGACGCCATAGGCGCAAGAGTGATGCGGAATCCGCCCGGGAAGTTCCAGGCATGAATCGCCTCCATGAATCCATCATCGACAATCAGTTCGGGCCACGCGCGTCGGCCTATGTGACGAGCGTGGTCCACAGCTCGGGGGCGGACCTCGACGCCATAGAGGCCCTGGCCCAGGAGGCGCGGCCGCCATGCGCCCTCGATCTCGGCGCCGGCGGCGGCCACGTGGCCTACCGTCTGGCTCCCCACGCACTTCGCGTGGTCGCGGCGGACCTCTCCGCGCGGATGCTGGCGGCGGTCGCCGACACCGCCTCCGCCAGGGGGCTGACCAATATCGAGACCCGCGTGGCGATGGCCGAGCGCCTGCCCTTCGCCGATGACGCCTTCGACCTCGTGGCCTCGCGCTTTTCGGCCCACCACTGGGGCGACCTTCAGGCCGGACTGACAGAGGCTCGGCGCGTCCTGCGCCCCGGCGCGCCCGCAGTGTTCGTGGACATCGTCTCACCCGGCTCGCCGGCCCTCGACACCCACCTTCAGGCGGTGGAGCTTCTGCGCGACACCTCCCACGTCCGCGACTACACGCTCGCCGAGTGGGTCTCCGCCCTCGAGCGCGCGGGCTTCGCCCCCAAGCGACTGACCACCTGGCGGGTGGCGATCGACTTCGCCAGCTGGATCGAGCGGATGGCCACGCCCGGCCCGGCGGTCGAGGCCATCCTGGGCCTCCAGGCCGCCGCCTCGGAGACCACCCGCGGCCACTTCGCCATCCTGCCCGACGGCTCGTTCGAACTCGAAGCGGCGATGATCGAGGTGGTTTGATCCGGACCTTCGCCCGCGGGTGGTTGACAGCCGCCGCGCGGTGAGACGCTCTTTCCTGCAAAGGGAAGAGCGGAGGAAGGCATGGAATTCACTGACGAACGCACCGAGCACGGGGTCACGCGCCGGTCCTTCGAGATCACCGTCGCCGGCGAGAAGGTCCCCGCGGTGATCTGGGCGCCGGAGGGCGCCAGGGGTCCGCGGCCGCTGGTCCTGATGGGGCACGGCGGGTCCCAGCACAAGAAAACCCCCACGCTCTCCGCGCGGGCGCGGGCCTACGCCCGGCGCCTTGGCTACGCCGTCCTCGCCATCGACGCGCCCAGCCATGGCGACCGCATCTCACGCGAGGAGGCCGAGGCCCTGGCGCGGGACGTCGGCGCGCGTGTTCGCGGCGAGGTCGCGGCGGGATGGACGCCGGAGCGACTACGCCAGATGGCCGAGCGCACGCGCAAGGCCGTGCCGGAGTGGAAGGCCGCGCTCGACGCCGCGCAGGGTTTCGACTTCGTCGGTTCAAGCGGCCCGGTGGGCTACTGGGGCGTGTCGATGGGCACGGCGATCGGCGTGCCGTTCGTGGCGCAGGAGCCGCGCATCACCGCGGCCGTCTTCGGCCTCGCCGGGCTCAGGCCTGATGCGGCGGAGATGGCGGCCGCAGCCCGCAGCATCACCATCCCCGTGGAATTCGTCTTCCAGTGGGAGGACGCCGTCGCGCCGCGAGAGCACGGCATCGCCCTCTTCGACGCCTTCGCCTCGAAGGAGAAGTCGATGCACATCAACCCCGGCGGCCACATGGATATCCCCCCTTTCGAGGGCGACAGCTGGGAGCGTTTCTTTGTGCGTCACCTGGGTTCCGTAGAAGCGGCCGCGCGGCCGGCGGAGCTCCAGACCGCCTGACGCGCAACCGGCGGCGCGCTTGTCGCGGGCCGCCGGACGTGGTGGGCTTTGGATCAACGAGACCGGAGGAGACGCGGCGATGGCGGAGGACTTCCGCGCACGCGCGAAGCTGTGGCCGAAGGGTCGCCTGTTCGAGGATTTCCAGGTCGGCGAGGTGCGAGTCCACCACTGGGGCCGGACGATCTGCGAGTCCGACACCCTGCTCTTCACCACCCTGACGCTGAGCTACAATCCGCTCTATTCGAACCGCGCCTTCGCCCAGGCGCACGGCCACCCCGACATCGTCGTGAACCCCCTGCTGGTGTTCAACACGATCCTTGGCCTGTCGGTGGAGGACAACAGCGAGATCGGCGGCCCGTTCGTCGGCGTAGGCGCCCTGACCTATCGCCAGCCGGTCTATCCCGGCGACACCCTCACCGCCCGTTCCACCACGGTGGCGGCGCGGCGTTCAGCCAGCAATCCGGCCAACGGGATCGTCACCTGGCTCACCGAGGGCTTCAACCAGAGGGACGAGCGGGTGATCGATTTCGAGCGGTCGAACCTCGTGCGCCTGCGCCACCCCGATCGGGCGGAGGCGGCGGCGTGAAGGTCTCGGAGCTTACCGGCCACAACAACTACTTTGAGGACTTCAAGGTCGGCGAGGTCATCCGCCATGCCCGCGGCAAGACCGTCGAGGGCCTGGAGAACGTCCTGATCACCAACCTGGTGATGAACACCGCCCAGGCGCACTTCAACGAGGACGCGATGAAGTCGAGTCCGTTCAAGGGCCGGCTGTCCTATGGCGGGGTGAACTTCTCGCTCTGCATGGGCCTGGCTATGCAGGACACCGGCGAGAACGCCCTGGCGGAACTGGGGATGGACAACATCCGCCTCACCCATCCGGTCGTGCACGGCGACACCCTGTACGCCTATTCCGAGGTGCTCTCGGTGGAGGACGCCGACCGCGAGGACGCCGGCGTGGTCACCTTCCGCCATTACGGGGTGAACCAGGACGACAAGCTCGTCTTCCAGGGGGACCGTCGCATGCTGATCAAGCGGCGAAGCCACTGGGGCGAGCGATGAGCGGGCCGCTGGCGGGGGTGAGGATCCTGGACTTCACCCAGGCCCTCGCCGGACCGTTCTGCACCCAGAACCTCGCCGACCTAGGGGCCGAGGTGGTGAAGGTGGAGGGGCTGGAAGGCGGCGACCTCTCGCGCGGGGCCGGACCGTTCCACGAGGCCGATCCGGAGCGGCGCTTCTCCGGCTATTTCCAGTCGATCAACCGCGGCAAGAAGAGCATCGCTGTCGATCTCAAGACGCCCGAGGGGGTCGAGATCGTCAGGCGCCTCGTCCCCGACTTCGACGTCGTCGTGGAAAACTTCCGCGTCGGGGTGATGGACCGCCTGGGCCTCTCCTACGAGAGCCTTGCGACGCTCAACCCCAGGCTGGTCTACGCCGCGATCCGCGGTTTCGGTGATCCACGCACCGGCGAGAGCCCCTATGTCGACTGGCCCGCGTTCGACGTGGTCGCCCAGGCCATGGGCGGAATGATGGGGATCACCGGTCCGCTCGGCGGCCCGCCGACCAAGGTGGGCCCCGGGGTCGGCGACACTGTCCCGGCCCTCTACGCGGCGCTCGGGATCGTGAGCGCCGTCCTCCATGCGCGCCAGACCGGGGAGGGCCAGTTCCTCGACGTGGCGATGACGGACGCGGTCCTGGCCGTCTGCGAGCGCATCGTCCACCAGTATTCGTTCGGCCATCAGATCCCGGGCCCGGAGGGCAACCACCACCCCTTCCTGCTTCCCTTCGGGATCTATCCGGCCGCGGACGGATTCGTGGCGATCGCCTGCCCGGGCGATCCCTTCTTCCGATCCCTGTGCAAGGCGCTGGGCGCCGAGGACCTCCTCGATGAGGAGGCTCTCGCCACACCGCGCGCGCGCCAGGCGAACCGAACGCAGGTGATCGAGCGGCTGTCGGCCCTGACCTCCCGGCTGACCAAGGTGGAGTTGCAGGATCGTCTGGGAGGCGTCGTCCCGTTCGGACCGGTCCTGACCATCGCTGAAATTTCCCACGACCCGCACTTCGCGGCCCGCGACATGCTGGCCGAGATCGAGTGCCCTGGCTTTCCAGAGCCGGTGCGGATCGCCGGCCAGCCAATCAAATTCGCCCGCACGCCATCGGCCGTCCGCGGCCGGGCGCCCGACCTTGGCCGCGACACGGCCGAAGTGCTGCGCGCCCACGGCGCGAGCGACGCGGATCTCGCGCGCTGGGCCGAGGCTGGGGCGATCAAGACGGACCAGCCGGTGGAGGAAGCCCTATGAACCCGCGTCCCATGCGCCTTCGCCGCTCCCAGCTCTCCGTGCCTGGGATCAGCGAGAAGATGATCGCCAAGGCCGCCGCATCGGAGGCGGACCACGTCTTCCTGGACCTGGAGGACGCCGTCGCCCCCTCGGCCAAGCCGGCGGCGCGCAAGACGATCGTGGAGGCGCTCAACAGCCTCGACTGGGGCCGCAAGGTCCGCTGCGTGCGGATCAATGATGTCACGACGCCCTGGTGCTTCGAGGACGTGATCGAGGTCGTGACGGGCGCCGGCGCGAAGATCGACACCATCATGCTGACCAAGGCGATGCGGGCGGCGGACGTGCAGTTCGTCGACCTGCTGCTCGGCCAGCTGGAAGCCAAGCTGAAGCTGGAGCGGCGGATCGGCCTGGAGGTGCTGATCGAGGAAGCCGCCGGGCTGCAGAACGTCGAGTCCATCGCCGTCGCCTCGCCCAGGATGGAAGCGCTGATCTTCGGAATGGGCGACTATTCGGCCTCGCAGCAGATGAACCTGCGCGGCTGGGGCAGTGACGGCTATCCGGGCGACATCTTCCACTATCCGCGGTTCCGCATCGCCATGGCCGCCCGCGCCGCCGGCCTCGATCCGGTGGACGGGCCGTTCGCTAACTTCCGCAACGAGGAGGCCTACCGTCGCGAGGCGCGTTACGCCCACATGCTTGGCTTCGTGGGCAAGTGGGCGATCCATCCGGCCCAGATCGCGCCCGCCCTGGAGATCTTCTCCCCGCCCGCCGAGGAGGTGAGCCGCGCCCGCGAGCTCGCCGCCGCCTACGATAAGGCTCTCGCCGAGGGGGTGGGGTCGGTGAACGTAAACGGGACGATGGTCGACGCCGCCTCGATCCGGATCATCATGAACACCGTGCGCAAGGCCGAACTGATCGGCATGTGAGGAGACCCGGCGATGGCCGACGACGCCCCCGACCTCCCGCCCTCCGCCGGCTACCTCACGCCCGAGCGGATCATGATGCGCGACCTTGCGCGCCGGTTCACCGCCGAGGAGGTGGCGCCCGCGGCCCGGCGGCTCGATCCGGTGAAGGGCGACATGCCGCGCGAGCTGATCGATCGGATGGGGGAGCTCGGCTTCTTCGGCATCCTGATCCCCGAAGAGTACGGTGGACTGGGACTGGGCGCCTTCGAATACTGCCTGGTGGCAGAGGAGCTGGCGCGCGGCTGGATGAGCGTGGCCAGCATCATCGCCCGCGGCAATTCCTTCTATCGCTCGGTCCCGGGCGAGGGCGAGGAGCGGGCGCGCAAGATCGCCCTGATGGCCAAGGGCCAGTACCTCGGCGCTGCGGCGCTCTCGGAACCGGGCACGGGCTCCGACCTCTCGGGCGTGACCTGCCGCGCCAAGCGCGAAGGCGACGAGTGGGTGATTACCGGGAACAAGTACTGGTGTACCTTCGCCGATGGGGCGGACTACATCAGCGTGCTCTGCCGCATCGACGATCCCGACGCGCCGGGCGGGCGCGCAGGCACCATCTCCGTCTCAGTAGAAAAGCCCAAGGGCGAGCTTCCCGCGGGCTGCACCGGGAGCCCCATCCCGAAGATCGGCTACTTCGGCTGGAAGACCTGGGAGCTCCACTTCGACCGCGTGCGCGCGCCGGTGCGGCAGGGGCCGAGCGGTAACACCGAGGCTGGCGGACGGGCGCACCAGGCGGTGGCGTTCGGCCTTGGCCTTGCCCGAGCCCACACCGCCGCCCGCTCGATCGGTCTGGCTCAGGCCGCCCTCGACGATTCCATCGCCTACGCCAAAGAGCGCATCCAGTTCGGCCAGCCGATCTCCGACTTCCAGGCCATCCGCTTCAAGATCGCCACCATGGCCACCGAGATCGAGGCGGCCAGGCAGCTCATGTACTATGTCTGCAGCGAGATCGACGCCGGCCGCGCGGGCCGCATCGAGACGTCCATGGTCAAGTACTTCGCCTCCGAGATGGCCGAACGGGTGACCAGCGAAGCCCTGCAGATCCACGGCGGGGCCGGTTACACCACCCTGCACTCCATCGAGCGCTACTGGCGCGACGCGCGTTTGACCAAGATCTTCGAGGGCACTTCGGAGATCCAGCAGCGGATCATCGCCGACACCCTGCTCGGCAAGCCGACCATCCGCGGCTCCAACTAAGGGGTCGCGGCAGAGGAGGAGACAGCCGCATGAGCGAGAGCCTGACCGTCGCCGCCCCGCAGGCTCAGGCCGGCGCGGGCTCGCCGTCCGTGACCCGCCGGCTCGCCGACCTTGTCTCGGCCATGAACCTCGACGCCGTGCCGGCCGAAGCGCTCACCGTCGCCAAGCAATGCCTGATGGACTGGATCGGCGTGTGCCTGGCCGCGCGCGAGGAGCCGCTGGTGCGGATCCTGCTCGACGTCTTTCCCGAGTCTCCGGAGATCGGCGCCGACATCCTTGGCCACGCCAGGCGTGCGCGGCTGGAGGATGCGGTGCTGATCAACGGCGCCATGGGCCACGCCCTCGATTTCGACGACGTCATCATGCCCATGGGACACCCCACCGTCCCCGTGGCCCCCGTCGTCTTCGCCCTGGGCAAGGCGTGCGGCGCTTCCGGGGCTGAGGCCCTGACAGCCTTCATCGCGGGGGTCGAGGCCGAGTGCCGCGTCGCGCGCCTGATGGGGCCGTCCCACTACGGGAAGGGCTGGCACAGCACCGCCACCTGCGGGACCTTCGGCGCAACGGTCGCCGCCTGCCGGCTGCTCGGCGTCGAGGGCGAGGCCCTGACGCACGCCCTTGGCCTCGCCGGAACCCAGGCCGCGGGGCTCAAGAGCGTGTTCGGCACGATGTCCAAGCCCCTGCATCCTGGAAAGGCGGCGCAGAGCGGGCTGCTGGCGGCGCGTCTGGCGGAGAGAGGGTTCACCAGCGACGTCGACATCCTGGCCTCGTCCCAGGGATTCGCCGCGACCCAGTCGACAGCGCCAAATCCGGAGGCGAGCCTCGCGGGGCGCGACACGCCTTGGGTGACCGACGCCCTCTTCAAATATCATGCCGCCTGCTACCTCACCCACGACTCCATCGAGGCGGCGGCGCAGCTTCGGACCGAAGAGGGAATCCGACCCGACCAGGTCGCGCACGTGCGGGTCCGCGTACCGCCCGGCCATCTCGGCGTCTGCAACATCCCCGAGCCCGCCACCGGCCTCGAGTGCAAGTTCTCCCTGCGCATGACCACGGCCCTCGCCCTCGCCGGCGAGGACACCTTCCAGGAGGACCTGTTCAGCGACGGAACCGCCCGCCGTCCTGACCTCGTCGCCCTGCGCGAGCGGGTGGAGGTGGATCCGACCATGACCGGACATGGCTGCGAGGTCGCAGTAACCCTGCGGGACGGACGCACCGTTTCGCGGATCGGCGATGTCTCCCAGCCTCTGCGGGACCTGGGGCTCCAGCAGGAGAAGCTGGAGCGCAAGTTCCGCCTCCTGACCGCGACCTTCCTCTCGCCGGCTGCGGCGGACGAGCTGATCGCCCGCTGCCGCACCCTCGACGCAGAACCGGACCTGCTGGGCCTGCTCGGCGTGTTGAGCCCGTCCTGAAAGTTCAGGCAGCGGGGGCGTGAGCGTCCCAGAACCGGCGGATCTCGCCCCTGGGATCGTTCTCAGCCTTCATGTCCGTGTCGAAGACCATCGTCGGCCGCTCGGTCGCGTTGTAGGGCGCCCAGTGCGGGATGGCCTCGCAGTTGGGATCGCCCGTGCGGGCGAAGGCGATCCAGGCCGAGGCCAGGCGATCGCACATCAGCCGCCCCGGCTGGGTCCCCACATCGACCGTGCCGTCCCGGTAGTTGTGGAACGAGGCGGAGACGTCGATGCCATGCACGGCGCCGAACTTGCCGTTGAACGCCGGAGTCGGCCACGCCCACAGGTAGAGATAGGCGGGGGCGGCGTTCAGCGCGGCCTTGCGCTCGGCCTGCAGCGTTGCGTTGCGCCGGGCGGTGGTGTCGGTGAACGCCTGGGCCTGCACGAGGAAGGCTGACTTCTTCGGATAGCGGGCGCGGTAGAGAGCTAGGGCGTCGGTTGCGGACGCGCCGAAGCGCTGGGTCAGCAAGGCCTGCAGCGCGCCTTCGTCCAGGTCGAAGTTGGTCAGCCGAAGGGCCGCGTCCTCCAGTGTGGTGGAGATGATCATCGGCACGTTCGCCGTCGCGCTCGGCGCGACCGGATCGAACGGATTGTGCGTCAGGTACTTGCCGTCGAGCACGGGAGTGAAGACGACGCCCGGCGTGGCGGCGGCCTGGACCTGGGCCGCGAGGAGATCCTGCCAGGAGAGCTTCTGCAGGTCCGTCACGCGCGAGGCGGGGATACCCGCCGCCGCCAGGAGGGCTCGAGCGTTGCGCTCACCCTGCTCGCGGCTGGCGAAGCGCAACATCGAGCCGGACTGGACCGCGGCGCGGTGGAACAGGCCGGCGGCCGCCGGCGTGCCCATCAGGGCGCTGGTCTTCGCCCCGCCGCCCGACTGGCCGAAGATCATCACCTTTCCCGGATCTCCGCCAAAGGCGGCGATGTTGTCGCGCACCCACTCGAGGGAGGCGACCATGTCCATCACCCCGGTCACGCCGGCGAAGGCGAATTCGGGAGGCGCGCCGACCGACGCGAGGTCGAGATAGCCGAAGCTGGAGAGGCGGTGGTTGACCGTCACCACCACCGCGTCGCCGAAGCGCGCGAGCTGCGCGCCGTCATAGCCCGGGGCGTTGCCCGAGCCGGTCTCCCAGCCGCCGCCGTGGAAGGAGACCAGGACGGGGCGCTTGGCGTTGTCGTTCACGCCGGGCGTCCAGATGTTGAGGCTGAGCACATCCTCGCCCATGCCCCCGCACCCGACGTGCCGGTCCCACATGATCATCATCGCATAGTCGGAGCGGAGGTCCGCGGGTGTCTGGGGCGAGATCGGCCGGTACCCGACGCACTCGCGCACGCCTGACCAGGGCTGCGGCGGGCGGGGCGGCATGAATCGCTGTGCGCCGCCCGTGGGCGCGCCATAGGGGATGCCTTTGAATTCCTTGATGTCCCCGTTGGCGATCCCCTGCACGCGGCCATAGCGGGTCTCGACGGTGTGGAAGATCGTTCCGCTGGCGCCGCCGCCCAGGACGTGGGTGGGCGCCGGCGCGGCCGGGGCCGGGGCCGGGGCTTGAGCCTGGACGGCCGAGGCCGCGCTGGCGAGGGCGAGCGCCGCAGGGGCGGCGAGGATCCCGCGCCGGCTGACGGCGGCGGAGTCGACATCGGTCATCTGGTCATCCTCCCTGAGTGCCGGCGTGAGGTGCGCCGAACGCTTGTTTGAAACAACTCTCCGCCGCCGCCGAAGGCCGGTCAAGCTGAGGGCGCAGAAACCTCGCAGGGAGCAGAGTCAGGGTGCAATGGACCTAGAGCCTGATCCGTTTGCACGGAACAGATGCAAACGGTGAATCAGGCTCTACACTTTTGAATCTAGAGCAAATCATCCCCGTTCAGACGGTTCCGTCTGAACGGGGTTTGCTCTAGGTCGTAAGGTAGGGCGCGCCGTCGCGATGCCGAAAGCCGTCCTCGCCGGGCTCGGCGATCATGTCGATGTCCGAATAGACGGTCCGGTCGTCCGACCGCCGCGTCCCCACTTCCAGCACCACGGCGTCGGCCGATCCTCGATTGATCAGGTGGTGGCCATCAGGCTCGCTCGCGGGGAAGGCGGCGCAATCGCCGGCGCGCAGCACCTCTTCGCCGGCGTCGGTGGCGAGGACGACCTCGCCCGACAGGACCATGACGAACTCGTCCTCGGTCGAATGCCAGTGGCGCTGGCTCGACCAGGCGCCCGGCGGCAGGGTCAGCTGATTGACGCCAAATGCGGTGAGGCCGCCGGCGTCTCCCAGGCGCCGGCGGACGCGGGCTGCGCAAGGCGCGTCGTGCGGCGGCGGATAGCCGGAACCCACGTGCATGGGCGCGGCCTCGATGTCGATGCGCTTCATGATCCTCCCCGCTTGGCCGGGCGTACCCGAGGAGCTTAAGGACAGGGCGTGTCCCACGCCATCCTGCCAGACCCCGTCGCGCTCGCAGCCGAGCTGATCCGCCGCCCCTCCGTGACCCCCGCCGACGCCGGGGCCATGGACATCCTTGAACAGGCCCTCAGCGGCCTCGGTTTCGCCTGTCGGCGCATGCGCTTTGGCGAGATCGAGAACCTCTACGCCAAGGTCGGGACGGGTCGGCCAAACCTCTGCTTCGCCGGCCATACCGACGTCGTGCCGGCCGGAGACTCAGCGGGCTGGACGCGGCCGCCCTTCGCCGGCGCGGTCGAGGCGGGGACCCTTCATGGCCGCGGCGCGGCGGACATGAAGGGCGCGATCGGCGCCTTCGTCGCCGCGGCGGGCCGGGTCCTCGCCCGAGGTGCAGTCCCGGGCGCGATCTCCTTGCTGATCACCGGCGACGAAGAAGGCGTGGCCGAAGATGGGACCAAGGCGGTTGTCGCGACCCTCGCGGCCGAGGCCGAGGCGATCGACCACTGCATCGTCGGTGAACCCACCTCCCAGGCCCGGCTCGGCGACATGATCAAGATCGGCCGGCGCGGCAGCCTCAACAGCCAGGTCACGGTCGACGGGGTCCAGGGTCACGTGGCCTATCCCGACCGAGCGGCAAACCCTGTCCCGGTCCTGGTGCGGCTGCTCTCGCGCCTGATCGCGCGGCGGCTGGACGACGGCTTCGAAGGGTTCCAGCCGTCGAACCTGGAGGTAACAACGATCGACGTCGGCAATCCGGCCACGAACGTCATCCCCGCTAGGGCGAGTGCGCGGCTGAACATCCGCTTCAATCCGGCGCATGCGGGCGCTCAGCTTGCGGGGTGGATCGAGGCCGAGGCGCGCGCCGCCGGCGAAGGGTTCGCCGGACGTGTCGGGGTGGAAACCCGCATCAGCGGCGAGGCGTTCCTGACGCGCCAGGGACCGTTCACCGACCTCGTCGCCGCCGCGACAGCCAAGACCACTGGGGTCACGCCCGAGCTCTCCACCAGCGGAGGCACCTCGGACGCGCGCTTCATCCGCGCCCTGTGCCCGGTTGTCGAGCTCGGCCTCGTGGGGACCACCATGCACAAGGTCGACGAGCAGGTCGCCGTCGCCGACGTCGAGCGGCTGACGGACGTGTACGAGCGGATAATTGTGAGTTATTTCAAAGAGTTTTCGTAAACCGCACTGTCCCTCTCCTTCTGGGGAGGGTGGCTGAGCGCAGCGAAGCCGGGTGGGGAAGTTTGGATTATCCCCAACGTCTCGGTCTTTCCCCAGAGTTCCCCACCCGTCGCGCCTTTGGCGCGACACCCTCCCCGGAAGGGGAGGGACAGAATGGGGAGAGACGTCAGTACTCCACCCCCACCAGACACAACCCCTCCGCCGGGGCGACGGGGCCACAGGCGTCGCGGCTGCGGGCCGCGAGGGCGGCGGCGAGGTCGTCTGGGGTCCAGCGTCCGCGGCCGACCTCGGCCAGTGAGCCGACCATCGAGCGCACCTGTCGGTGCAGGAAGGAGCGGGCGGCGAAGGTGAGGCGCACCTCGTCGCCCACGCGGGCGACCTCGGCCACGTCGAGGGTCTTCACCGGCGACTTCGCCTGGCAGGCGGCGTCGCGGAAGGTGGTGAAGTCGTGCAGGCCCACCAGGCTGCGGGCCGCGACGCTCATCGCTTCGGCGTCCAGTGGCGACTTCACCTGCCAGACACGGCCGCGCTCCAGAGCCGGCGGCGCCCGCCGGTTGAGGATGCGGTAGAGGTACCGGCGGCCGGTCGCGGAGAAACGGGCGTGGAAGTCCTCGCCTGCGACCTCGGCGGCCGTGACGGCGATGGGGGCCGGGACGAGGTGGGCGTTGAGGGCGTTCATCACCGTTTGCGGTAGGTGATCGCGCATGAGATCCACGTGGATCACCTGTCCGATCGCATGAACCCCCGTATCGGTGCGCCCGGCGGCGTGGATGCGCACCCGCTCGCCGCAGAAGGCCTCGATCGCCCTCTCCACTTCGCCCTGGACGGTGGGCAACTCGGCCTGGGCCTGGAAGCCGGCGAAGGGACCGCCGTCATACTCGAGGGTCAGGCGATAGCGGGGCATCTCAGGAGACCCGCGCGCCGGAGCGAAGGGGAAAGCCGCGCAGGAAGTCCGCCGCATCCTGCGGCGAGCGGCCTTCGCGTTGAGCGCGGAGGATCCGGATCGCCCCCTCGCCACAGGCGATGGTGAGCTCATCGTCGAGCACCTGACCCGGCTCCCCCTCGCCCTCGACGGCGCAGGAGAGGAGGGCCTTCACCCGCACCGGGCCCCGCTCGCCCTGGGCCATGAACCAGGCGCCGGGAAAAGGCGAAAGCCCACGGATCTGGCCATCGACGCGCGGTGCCGCCCGGTCCCAGCGGATGCGCGTCTCCGAGGGGCGGATCTTCTTGGCGTAGGTCGCGCCCTCGTCCGGTTGGGGAGTCGTCGCCGCTTCGCCGCGCTCGATGCGGTCGATCGCCTCCGCCATCAGCCTTGCGCCGGCCGTTGCGAGGCGATCGTGGAGCGTGCCAGCGGTCTCCAGGGCGTCGATCCGTAGACGCACGGAGGCGATCACCGGCCCTTCGTCCAGGCCGGCGGTCATGCGCATCACCTCGGCGCCGGTGACGGCGTCGCCGGCCATGATCGCGCGCTGGATCGGCGCCGCGCCGCGCCATCGGGGCAGCAGGGAGGCGTGAAGGTTGTAGCTGCCCAGCCTTGGAGCCTCGAGCACGGCCTCGGGGAGGATCTGGCCGAACGCCACCACCACTGCCGCGTCGAGCCCGAGCGCCGCGAAGGCGGCGACCTCCTCGGGATCGCGCATCGAGGCGGGCGTGCGGACCGAGAGGCCGGCCTCTTCGGCGAAGGCGTGTGTCGGCGATGGGCGCAGGGCCTGGCCGCGGCCACGTGGCGCCGGCGGCTGGGCGTAGACGCAGGCGATCTCATGGCCGGCCTGGATCAAGGCCGCGAGGGTGGGAACTGAGAAGTCGGGGGTGCCGAGGAAGGCCAGGCGCAGGGTCATCTCGCGGCCTTCATCCCCCGCCCGAAGGCTCCGATCTACCCTAAATCACCGCAGATACGGCGGTTCAGGCGGCCTCGCGGGCGGCCTTACGGACCTTGGAAATGGCGCGGTCGCGCTTGAGGCGCGAGAGGTGGTCGATGAAAAGGACGCCGTTTAGGTGGTCCATCTCGTGCTGGATGCAAACAGCGAACAAGTCCTCCGCCTCCTCCTCCACGGGCTGGCCGTCGTAGCCGAGATAGCGGATGCGCACCTTCGCCGGGCGCTCGACCTCGTCATAGATCTCCGGGATCGACAGGCAGCCTTCCTCGTAGACGAACATCTCTTCGGACGCCCAGAGGATCTCGGGATTGACGAAGTAGCGGGGCGCCTTGGGCTCTTCCCCGCGCGAGAGGTCCATGACGATCACGCGCACGGGCACGCCCACCTGGATCGCCGCCAGGCCGATGCCGGGCGCCTCGTACATAGTCTCCAGCATGTCGTCCATGAGGGCGCGCAGGTCGTCGTCGACGGCCTCGACCGGCGCCGAGATCTTCTTAAGGACGGCCATGTCGCTGTCCACGGTCAGGATACGGCGGATGGTCATTCCGACGAGGTAGGCGCCAGCTCGGACAGCGTCAAGGCGGGCGGCAAAGGCGTCGCAGCCAGCTTGGTGAGCGGTCGGACCGAGGCCTCCAGGCCGTTGAGATCCTTGACCTTCGCCGAGGGGTGATCGGCCTTGAGATCCTCGAACCGGCGCGCCTGGGTGAGCACCTGGCTTTCCAGGGAGCCGACGAAGTCGTTGTACTTGCCCACGGCGGTCGACAGCGCCCGGCCCATGGCGGCGGCGTGCTCGCCCATGGTGGAGAGACGCTTGTAGAGCTCGCGCCCCAGCTCGGCGATCTGGCGGGCGTTGAGGTGCTGCTCCTCGACACGCCAGCCGTAGGCGACGGCCTTGCAGAGGGCGAAGAGGGTCGTCGGGGTCACCAGGATCACCCGCTTCTCGAGCCCCTGGGCCATCAGGTCGGGCGCCCGCTCGAGGGCGGCGGCGAGGAAACCGTCGCCGGGCACGAACATCGCCACGAAGTCGGGCGAGACCTCCAGCTTGTCCCAATAGGCCTTCGCGGAAAGTCCCTGGACGTGGGTCCTCAGGCTCTGGGCGTGGCGCAGGTAGCACGCCTCGCGCGCGGCCTCGTCGGGGGCGTCCTGGGCTTCCATAAAGGCCGTGAGCGAGCACTTGGCGTCGATCACGAACTGACCACCGCCAGGAAGACGCACGACCACGTCGGGACGCTGGGCGCCCTCGGCGGTGTCGATGTGCAGCTGCTCCTTGAAATCCCGCGGCGAGGCGAGGCCCGCCATCTCCAGGACATTGCGCAGGATCTGCTCGCCCCATCGCCCCTGCACGCCCGCGCCGCGCCGCAGCGCCGTGGAGAGCTTGCGCGCCTCCTCCTGCGTCGCCGCCGAGGCGGCCAGCAGCTGTTCGATCTGCGCCTTCAGGCCTCCGGCCTCCGCCGCGCGCGCCGTCTCGGCCGCCGTGACGTGCGCCTGGACCTTCTCCAGGGTCTCGGCCACCGGCTTGAGCTGGGCCTCGAGCTTGGCCTGGGCGAGCCGATCCTGGGCGGCGAAGGTCTCCGTCGCCCGGCGCACCAGTTCCTCGGCCACGGCTCCGGCGGAGGCGGCGGCCTGGGCCCGGACCGCCTCCGCGCCCGCGGTCGCCTGCTCACGCAGCATCCGCGCCTCAGTGAGGGCCCGCTCGGCGCGTCCGCGCTCGGCCATGGCCCAGGCCGCCATGGCCGCCGAGAGGAGGCCGAACACGAGAGAGAGGACGAGCGGGTTCATGCTCTGTTCGTAACAAGAGTCGCGGCGCGCGGCCAACGACGGCGCGCTCAAGGAGTTGGCGCGTCAGCAAATGTCACCCGTCGACCGATTTCTCGGCCGCCCCGGTAGTTCCCGATCCCGTCAGGCGGGTTGAACCGAGATCATCAGGCTTTCGGTGACGAAGGCGGTGATCTTGTCGCCGAGCTTCAGATTGGCCATCGCCTGTTGCCGGTCAGCCCTTCTGACGGCGATGGTGTGGACCTGGCCGCCCTGGGGACTGACGATCTTCAGCGTGTGGTTCGCCATGTCGATGCCGATGATCGCGCCGGTCACGACGATGTGGTTCGCCACCACTCCGGCAGGCAGTTCTCCCTTGGCCGCACGGGCGGCGAGCGTCGCTTCGGCGTCCGGCGGCAGGGGCGCGTTGCGGGGCGAGATCATGAGCTCGGTTTCGACGGTGTAGGTGGCCTTGACCTTGTCGCCGACCTTGACCTGGTCGAAGTTGCGGACCCCCGAGGGGACCTTCATGGCGAAGGTCTTGCCGGAGGCGTCCGCCACGACCACGTGCCGGTTCGTCGCGTCGATCGACTTCACGGTCACCGTGCTGGTCACGCTCTGTGAGCTGCTTTCCACCGTCCTGCCGGCGGACAGGGCGGCGGGCGGCGCAGCGGCGAACGCGAGCACGACCAGGCTCGCCATAGCGGCCACGGAACGTCGCGGAATGCGCGTCGTCTTGGATGTCATTGTGAGGTCCTTCTCCCAGCCATGAACTGGCGACCTGCCGCCCGCCTTCACACGCGAGGAGGAAGCCGCGGAATTGTTTGGCCCAGGCGCCGTCCCACCCACTTAACCTCGATCAACACGATCCCTCGGTCTCGAGAGACGTGGTCGAGCCCCGCCGCTTCTTCGATTCCACGTGCGGTGAGGTCACGCCGGCATTCCGGCCGGACTCTGCCTCCAGCCTCTTTCGTTGCGCGCCTTTGAACTTTTGAGCGCCAAGGCGCCACCCACGGGATGACGAGGTTACGCCGCCTCGCCGCAGATCCTTGGAGAATGCGATGCAATACGCCTTCATGGCGCATGGGAGATTCGCGGTCATCGCGATGGATATGGAGCGTGCGGCCCTTGTGGCGCGCCGTCCATTGTCCGCCCAGGCGCAGTGACATCGCCGGATACGGCTCCGTGAGGGCCTGGGCGCCTTCGGCCGGCTGATCCGGCCCTCCGGCCCCGGCCGGAGTCAGGCGCTAGCTCCTCTTTCTCTTCAGCAATCGCGGGCTCTCCAACGCCGGCGCCTCAGCGCCGCCGGCGCGTGAATCCCGGTGACTCATCCAGCCAGGAGGCGAACCATGTCCACAATCGGGTCCAAGACGGTGATCGGCGCCACGCGCCGGCAGCTTCTGGGTAGGGCGGCGCTGGCCGCCGGCCTTGCCGGCGTCGCGAGCGCGGGCCTGTCCCACCGGGCCGTCGCTGCGGCCGTCAAGCTCCGCCCGGGAGACATCGGCTATCAGACCTCTCCGAAGGGAAATGCGCGCTGCGAACTCTGCGTGAACTGGCAAGCGCCCAACGCCTGCAAGGTGGTCTCGGGCGAAATCAGCCCCACGGGCTGGTGCGGCCTGTTCGTGCGAAAATCCTGATCGCCCTCGCGTTTTCATTCGAACGACGAGGGGGATCCTATGCGAACACCTGAGATTTCGCTCGGCCGGCCCGGGTTGGCGTGGCTTGCCGCTGGCGGCCTTGTTCTGGGCGCCTCGACGGCCAACGCTGTCCCGAGCTTTGCGGTTCAGACGGGACGGCCGTGCGAGGCCTGCCATGTCGGCGGCCTCGGCCCGCAGCTCACGGAGTTCGGGCGGGAGTTCAAGCTCAACGGCTATACGGCGCGCGCAGTCAGCTTCAACGTGCCGCTGGCCGGGTTCATCCAGAACTCATACACCGCCACGTCAAAGGCCCAGTCCTCGCCGCCGGCACCCCACTTCGCCGACAACGACAACTTCTCTCTGGATCAGATCAGCCTGTTCGTCGCGGGGGGCGTCGGCGATCACTTCGGCGCCTTTGTCCAGACCACCTATGACGGGATCGCCAGGGCCTTCACCTGGGACCAACTGGATGTCCGGGCGGTCACGAAAGCGACCATCGCCGGCGTGAAGACCGTCCTGGGACTGACCATCAACAACAATCCCACGCTGACGGACCCATTCAACACATTGCCGGCGTGGGGCTTTCCCTACACCTCCTCGGCGCTCGCGCCCTCGCCTGCGGCCTCCCCGCTGATCGGCAACCTCGCCCAGACGACCCTCGGCATTACAGGCTACGCCTGGATCAACGACCGACTGTATGTGGAATTCGGCGGTTACCGATCGCCGAGCGCGGGCTTCCTCATCCGCGCGGGAGCCGACCCAACCTCGCCGGGGAATATCGACGGCGTCGCACCCTATGGCAGGGTCGCCTACCAGTGGAACCTCGGCGACAAGAACGCGGAGGTCGGCGCGTTCTTGCTCGACGCCCACATCTTCCCGGGTCACGACCAGACCACGGGCCTCTCGGACCACTACAACGACGTCGGGCTCGACGCCTCGTACCAGTATACTGCGCCCAATCACGACGTCATCACCTTCAACGGCCGCTATACCCACGAAAGTCAGCACCTGAACGCGTCCACGGCCCTGGGGCTCTCCAACCAACCGCAGAACAAACTTCAGGATCTTCGCTTCGACGCTTCGTACTACTGGCGCGACAAGATCGGCTTCAGCACTCAGGTGTTCGACACCTGGGGTTCGCCCGACGTTCTCCTCTTCCAGGGCGATCGCCGCCCGCGTCCCGACACATCCGGAATCCTCTTCCAGATCGACGGCACGCCCTTTGGCAATGGCAAATCCCCACTCGGACCGAGATTCAATTTTCGAGTGGGCGTGCAGTATACGGCATACTTCCAGTTCGACGGCGCCACGACGAACTTCGACACCATGGGACGCAACGCCTCCGACAACAACACATTCCGCGTCTTCACCTGGGTCTACTTCTGAATGCGCGCGTCAAAACTCTCTGGCTGACCGAGATCAAGTTCAGCACCTCGGCCAACTACGGGGCGGCCGGATAGTTTCACACCCTCGGATGCCGGCGGCCCACGGGGCCGCCGGCCGGTTTGCCGCGCTCGAAAGGAAATCACCGGCAAGGCGCCACCACGGCGGCTCTCAATGCAGATATCCGACCCCGTGCTCCTGCAGGCCCTGCATGATTCCGTCGAAGGCCATGCCGATGCCGACGGACGCAACGAAGAAGCCGACGATGCGGGTCGCCGCGTCGATCGCGCGCGGGCTTAGCCGCTTTTGCAGCCTCTGGGCGGTCCCCAGAAAGAGCAGGGTCACGGCCATCGTCGCCACCAGGGCCGCCGACACCTCTCCAAGGCCGAGAAGCACGGTCGGCGAGCGCTTCACCTCCGAGGCCATGCCCATGATCGTGGCCATGGCGCCAGGTCCAAACATGATCGGCATGGCCAGTGGGATGAAGGCAGGGTCGCCCGCTCCCTCGCCCGCTCCCTCGCCCGGGCCTGCGCTGGCCGACTGGGCGATCGACGACGGTGAGGAGAACAGCTGGAATCCGATCCCGGTGAGGATGATGCCTCCGGCGATCCGCACCATGCTCAGCGAGACGCCGAACAGCTCCAGGAGCAACCTACCGAACACCAGGAAGAAGAACATCAGGGCCAGGGCGTACAGGCATGAGCGAATGGCCAGCGAACGGCGCGCTTTGAGGTCCTTGCCCTCGACGAAGCCCAGATAGACCGGCAGCGCCTCGAGCGGATTGATGATCGCCAGCAGGGTTGTGAAGGTGGCAAGAAAGAGCGTCACCGCGCTGGCCCACCGTCTGAATGCGTGGATCTGATTGCGGCACACTTGGCCCAAGAGCCGTCGTGGCCAGTTAACCTCGATCAACACGAACCTTTGTTTCGAGAGCGGTCGTCGGGCCTCGACGCGGCGCTAGTCTCCGCCAGGACCAAGATTCATTCTTTGTTATTTTAAATAAACTCACAAAACAGATTGCGCGTGGGTGACAATGACCGCGTCCGCGACAAAAGGCCGGCCGAACTTTGCTTGCCAACGACGCGGCGCCGCCGCAGATGCAGAGCGCCCACATTGAAACGTAACATGGCGTCGCATCGACCTGCGCCGCTTATGTCCAGCGACGATTGCAAATGTCAGTAACAGTCTCTGAATCCTATGATCTTTTCCCAGAAGCGCCGTCGGACTTGCTGGAGAAGATCGAATATTACACGGGTCGCCTTCTTGCTCTCGGCCGTCTGACCGTCGGAGACGCGGATGCAGGCGAGGTGCGGCAAGCCCTCGAAGGCGTGCTCCGCGCCCAGCGGGAGGACCTCATCAGGACGACGACGGCGTTGCGCGAGCCGGGCCCTGGCGCCTGAGCCGGACGTTCGTCGAACCCTGAAAAGGGCAATCGCATCAGGCTCCAGGGCCCCAATGCTTCTGAGGCCAGGCCGAACCGCCCATACCGATCAGCGGGGCAACCTCGCCTGAACCCGCAGGGAACCCGGCGCTGTCGCGCCAGCCGCCTCTCGTACGGCTGGCGCCTGGAACGATTCACCCCCGCAAACCGTAGGTGGTCCGAGACGAGCCTTGCCGCCCTCTTCCCGTATTGCCGGACGCGCGAGATGGGCACACGGTATCGCAAAGACCTCGAGCGTCCGGCAACGGGAGACGGTCATGGCGGAAGCGCGTTCGGAGACGGTGCGAGTCGTGGGCCTGATCGGCCCGGCAGGGGCGGGAAAGACGACCCTGCTCGAGGCGATGCTGGTCGCGGGCGGCGCCGTCCCCCGACGAGGCGACGTGGCCGCAGGGACCTCGGTCGGCGATTCATCTCCCGAGGCGCGTCAGCGGGGCCAGTCGGTCGAGCCCAACCTGGTGGGCTTCGAATGGCTGGGCGAGCGGATCGGCGTGATCGACTGCCCCGGGGCGAGCGATTTCAGCGCCGCGGCGGACGCGATCACGCGGGTAGTCGACCTCGCCATCGTCGTCGCCGACCCGCTTCCCGAACGGGCGGTGTTCCTTCAGCCCATCCTGCGCGAGCTGGAAGCGCGCGAGGTCCCCCATGCGATCTTCGTCAATAAGATCGACCAGGCGCAGGGCTCGATCGAGGCGCTGATCGCAGCGATTCAATCGGCCAGCGCCACGCCGCTCGTGCCCCGCCAGCTGCTGCTGTTCGACGCCGAGCGCGCCAAGGGCTTCGTCGACCTCGCTCTCGAAAGGGCCTTCCTCTACCGCCCGGGACAGCCCTCGGCGCGGGTCGAGGTTCCAGACGACATCGCCGACGCCGAGACCCAGGCGCGGTTCCAGATGCTCGAGCAGCTCTCCAACTTCGACGACACCCTTCTCGAGCAGCTTCTGAACGACGAGACGCCGAACCTGGAGACGATCTTCTCCGATCTCGCGATCGATGTACGGCAGGGCAAGATCACGCCCGTCTTCTTCGGCTCGGCGCTGCAGGGCTTTGGCGTCCGTCGGCTGCTCAAGGCGGTGCGCCACGAGGCGCCTGGGCCGGATGCGGCCGCCGCGCGTCTGGGGGTGGACGGCCGCTGCGCCTATGTCTTCGGCGTCTCCCATGCAGGTCACGCCGGCAAGCTCGCCTACGCCCGGGTGTTCGGCGGCGAGTTGCAGGACGGGGCGGCGCTGACCCTGCCCGACGGATCCTCCTGCCGGATCGGAGGCCTCTTCCAGTTCAACGGCGGTTCGATGCGCAAGGCCGCCAGCGCGCCGGTCGGAGACCTCGTGGCGATCGGCAAGATCGACGCGGCGCAGAGCGGCGACATCCTCGCGGCCGACGGACGGGCCCGCAAGTCGCCCCCCCTCGTCCGGCGTCCGCCCGTCTTCGCCATCTCCGTCGAGCCGCGCGACCGCAAGGACGACGTGCGCCTGTCCGCGGCGTTGACGAAACTGCTGGAGGAGGACGGGTCGCTGCGGCTGCGCCGCGACGCCTCCAGCCAGCAGACCCTTCTGGAGGGCCAGGGCGAGCCGCACCTGCAGATCACACTCGACCGCCTGCGCCGGCGCTTTGGCCTGGAAGTGACGATGGGCCGTCCGACGGTCGGCTATCGCGAATCCATTCGGAAGCCCGTCACCCAGCGCGGCCGGCACAAGAAGCAGACCGGCGGCCATGGCCAGTTCGCCGACGTGCTGGTGGAGATCCGGCCGGGGGAACGGGATTCCGGCTTCAGCTTCTCGCAGAAGATTACGGGCGGGGCCGTGCCCAAGCAGTGGATCCCCGCGGTCGAGCAGGGGCTTAGGGACGCCTTGGAGCGGGGGCCGCTCGGCTTTCCCGTGACCGACGTCCACGCGACCCTGATCGACGGCGGTTTCCACAGCGTCGACAGTTCGGAAATGGCGTTCCGCATCGCGGGCCGCATCGCCATGAACGAGGGCCTGAAGGCGTGCGCCTCCTACCTGCTCGAGCCCATAGAACGCGTGACGATCGCCGCGCCCATCGCCAGCGCCTCGCGCGTCACCGCGGCCGTGGTCGCCCGCCGAGGCCAGATCCTCGGCCTCGCCCCCAAGACGGGTTGGAACGGATGGGAGCAGATCGATGCGTACCTGCCCGAGGCGCAGATCCAGGACTTCATCTCCGAGCTGCGGGGCGTCACCCAGGGGCTGGGCAACTTCGAGGCCGTCTTCGACCACATGGCCGAGGTCACCGGGCGACCGGCCGAGGAGGTCGTGAAGCAGCAGGGCGCCACGGCCTGACAAAAGGAGACCGTGTCGAGGGCGGCTTTCTTCGGTAATCAGGCCCCATGGCAGACACCTCGTCCGCATTCGCCCCGGTTCACGCCTTCGACGATCCGCGCCTCGGCGAGGCGTTGCGGCGCCTGGCCTCCGGGCGCACGGAGGACGTGGCGGAGGCGAACCGGCTGCTGCACGCGGCCGCCGGACAAGGCGTGGCGGAAGCCTGGTCCTGGCTCGCGACCCTCAGGGCCGCCGGCGTCGGCGCCCCACAGGACTGGGAGCTCGCCCTCGACCATCTCCTCGCTGCGGCCGATGGCGGATGCGCCTCGGCGCAAGGTCAGCTCACGGCTCTGGCGGACGAGGCCAACGACGCCACGGCCGGCGACTGGGCGGCCCTGAGGCGTTCGGTGCGTGTGTCGGCGTGGCTGGCGCGCGGCGAGAAGGAGGTCCTCAATACCGCCCCGCGCCTCGTCTCGATGCGCGGCTTCCTTCCAAAGGCGGCCTGCGCATGGCTGAAGGCGCGGACAGAACGACCGCTGTCTCCTGGGCTCCTGCTGACGGGTGAGCCGCCGCCGCCGAATCGCACCTATCGGGCCTACGCCTTCAACTTCATCGACACAGACGTCGTGCTCCTGCTGACGCGGGCGCGGATCGCGGCGAACATCGGCTTTCCGGTGGGCGCGTTCGAGGTGTCGCAGATTCTGCACTACAAGGCCGGCGAGAACTTCGGGCTTCACTGGGACTATCTGCGTCCCGAGGTCCCGACCCACGCCGCCGAGATCGCCCGGAACGGCCAGCGGATCGTCACCTTCATCATCTACCTCAACGCCGAGTTCGAGGACGGCTGCACGCACTTTCCCGAGCTCGACCTGCGTTTCCGTGGCGAGCCTGGCGACGGTTTCTACTGGGCGAACGTCGATCTGGCCGGCGCGCCCGACCCGCGGAGCCTGCACGCCGGACTCGCCCCAACGGCGGGGGAGAAATTCCTGCTCTCCCAGGGAATCCGCAGCATCGCGCGCGTCTGAACGCGCCGCGCGGGTTGGTCACCGGCTGGCGGGCTTACGTCCCTGCAAATCGGCGGGACCTTGCCCCGATTTTCCAATTTTCGGCGCCGACTGGTCACGATTGATAGGTGCTTGCTTGACGAAACGTCAGGTCTCAATAGAGTCGCACCTGCCGAAAGCCAATCGTGCCAGGGCGCCGCGCGGAAACGCGGGGTGGACCTGGGAAATCAGTAAGACGTGGCTGGTCATGACGCTGGACTGTAAAGCGTTGCGTGGTCGTCGGCTTCTGACATGAACGCAATAGTCCTGATTGCCTTGAGGCGACCGTTCACGTTCGTCGTACTGGCGATCTTGATTTTGCTGTTCGGCGGCATGGCCGCTCTGCAAACACCGACAGACGTCTTCCCGCCAGTCAAGATTCCAGTCATTGCGGTCGTATGGAGTTACAACGGGCTAATGCCCGCAGACATGTCGGGTCGCGTAATATACTATTATGAACGCACTCTGACCACTACAGTAAGTGGTATAGAACACATTGAGAGCCAGTCCTATTACGGGACCGGCATCGTCAAGATCTACTTTCAGCCTGGTACCGATATCTCGGCTGCACAAGCGCAGGTGGCGGCGACGTCCCAGACGGTGCTCAAGCAGATGCCGGCCGGAATAACGCCGCCCCAAATACTCGTGTTCGATGCTTCCAGCATCGCGGTGCTCGACCTGCAGGTCGCCTCCGACACCATGACGCCCTCCGAGATCTACAACGTCGCCTCGAACTATATCCGGCCGGCCCTCGTATCGGTTCCGGGCGTGGCGATCCCGGCGCCGTACGGCGGTATGACGTCCAACGTCGAAGTCGATCTGGATGACACCAAACTGCTGGAGCACGGGCTGTCGGCGACGGACGTGAGCCATGCGTTGGCGAGCCAGAACATCGTCCTGCCGGCCGGCGATCAGAAGATCGGCTCGATCGACTACTTCGTGCAGACCAACGCCACGCCAACCCAGATCGCGGAGATCAATGACCTGCCGATCAAGCAGGTCGGAGGTGCGGTCGTCTACCTGCGCGACGTCGCCTACGCACACTCAGGCGGCTCCCCCCAGCAGAACATCGTCCTTGTTAAAGGTCGCCAGTCCGTCCTGCTCGAGATCCTAAAGACCGGCAACGCTTCGACCCTGGCGGTCGTGAGCGGCGTCCTGGCCAAGCTCCCCGCCCTCGAGAACACCCTGCCCCCCGGCATCACAATCACGCCGCTCAACAACGCTTCGACCTTTGTGAGCGAGTCCATCAAGGACGTGGTGCAGGAAATGATCACGGCCGCGGCGCTGGCCAGCCTCACGGTTCTGCTTTTCGTCGGCAGCTGGCGCTCCACGATAATCGTCGCGACGTCGATTCCACTGTCGATCCTCAGTTCCATCCTGGTCCTGTCCTGGCTCGGGCAGACCATCAACATCATGACCCTGGGCGGCCTCGCACTCGCCGTCGGCATCCTGGTCGACGACGCGACAGTCATGATCGAGAACATCAATACGCACCTGGAGGAACCCGACGCGTCGGGCGCGCACAAGGACCTGCACGACGCCATAATCGATGCGGCAAATCAGATCGTCGTTCCGACATTCGTATCCACCACCTGCATCTGCATCGTCTGGATTCCCCTGTTCCAGCTCGGCGGAGTGTCCGGATACCTGTTCCTGCCACTCGCCGAGGCGATCATCTTCGCGATGATCGCATCCTTCATTCTTTCCCGGACCCTGACCCCGACCATGGCGGCGTGGCTGCTGCGGGGCCAGGTCGAAGCAAGCCGACAGCCGGCTGGGGACAAGAGCCCGGGCGCCTTCACACGCTTCCAGGCCGGCTTCGAGAGGCGGTTCGAGCGATTTCGCGCCGGTTACCACGGGCTACTGGAACGGCTCGTTGCTCAGCGCCGGAGCTTTGTGACCCTCTATCTGGCCGGCGC
Source organism: Caulobacteraceae bacterium (assembly GCA_036488995.1). GTDB lineage: Bacteria > Pseudomonadota > Alphaproteobacteria > Caulobacterales > Caulobacteraceae > Acaudatibacter. The sequence goes on along the minus strand of DASXGQ010000181.1, from coordinate 43,507 downwards.
GCTGCTATCGCTGCTGTTGTTGATCTTTGTCGGGCAGGACTTCTTTCCCTCCATAAAGGCAGGCGAAATTGACCTGCATCTTCGGACCCCGATCGGAACGCGGATCGAAGATACGGCGAAGATTTCGGTACTGGTGGGCGAGCAGGTGCGCGCGCTCCTGCCGGGTCAAGTCACCAACACCCTGCTCAATTGCGGCCTGCCGATCAGCGGCATCAATCAGGCCTACAGCAACACGGGCACCGTCGGGAGCTCGGATTGCGATATCACGATCTCGCTCGACAATCCCGCCTCGCCGGTCGCGAAATACCGCAGGATCCTGCGGGCAGGATTGACCGAGCGGTTCCCCGGGACGGTGTTCAGCTTCCTGCCGGGCGACATAACGGCCAAGATCCTCAACTTCGGCCTTCCCTCGCCGCTGGATGTTCAGATCGGAGGCCGGGATCTGGACGCCAACTTCGCCTACGCCACGACGATGGTCGCCCGGCTGAAGCGAATTCCCGGGATCGCCGACGTCCGCATCCAGCAGGTCATGGGTCAGCCCACCCTGCTGTTGCAGTCGTCCCGCAGCCTGGCCCTGGGGACTGGACTTACCGAGTCGGACATCGCGGATAACGCCTTGGCCGTCCTGTCAGGCAGCGGCCAGACAGCGCCGGTCTACTGGCTCGACACCAAGAACGGCATCTCCCACCTGATAAACATCCAGACCACGCAAAATCAGCTCGCAAGTATAAACGACCTGCAGAACATCCCCGTCGACAAGGGCGACGGTAATCCGACCGGCGTGCAACCGGAGCTTGTCGGCGCGCTCTCCCACATCCGCCAGATTGGCACGCCCGGTGTTGTCTCACATTACGCGATCATGCCGGTGATCGACATCTACGCCAACGTAGAAGGGCGAGATCTTGGTTCGGTAAGTAGCGCCGTGCGGAAGGTGATCGCGGACGTGAAATCGACGGTTCCGCATGGCGCCGTCGTAAATCTGGCCGGGCAGTCGGTCACCATGCACTCCGCCTATGCGCAGTTGCTTATCGGCCTCGCGCTCTCGATCGTTCTTATCTATCTGGTGATCGTGGTGAACTTCCAGTCGTGGCTGGACCCGTTTATCATCATCACCGCTCTGCCGGCGGCGCTGGGCGGCATCACCTGGAGTCTCTTCCTCACCCATACGACGTTGTCGGTTCCCGCCCTGACTGGCGCCATCATGGCCATGGGAACCGCGACGGCGAACACCATCCTCGTCATCGCCTTCGCACGAGACCAACTGGACGCGCACGGCGATCCGGTGAGCGCCGCCGTCGAAGCGGGCGTGGCGCGCATCCGCCCCGTCCTGATGACGGCCCTGGCGATGATCGTGGGAATGATTCCCATGTCGCTCAGCAACACGACGAATGCGCCGCTTGGCCGGGCCGTGATTGGCGGGTTGCTGGTGGCGACCGTCACCACCCTGCTCTTCGTTCCCTGCGTCTTCGCCATACTCCATGGCGAACGTCGCGCCGTTCAAGCGGCGGAGGCGCCCGCATGAGCATGGACGCCAGAACGACCGCAGGACGGCGTCGTCGGCTCTATGGGTGGCTGGCGCTAGGGGCCGCAGTCGTCTTGGCGGCCTTGGGCATCTGGTCGCGTTTCAATGCCGTCTCGACCCTGAAGGCGGAATCGGACGACGCGGCGATCCCGCGCGTGCAGGTCGTCTCAGCCACAGCGGCGCCCGCGCAAAGAACCCTGGTCCTGCCCGGCAGCATCAGCGCCTGGTACGAGGCGCCGATCTTCGCCCAGGTCAGCGGCTACATCCTGCATTGGTACAAGGATTACGGGGCCCTGGTGAAGAAGGGCGACGTGCTCGCCACCATCTCGGCGCCCGCAGTCGATGCGCAATTCCAGGCCGCGCGAGCCGACCTCGCCACAGCCCAGGCGCGGTACCAACTGGCCGTGGTCACAGCGCAACGCTGGGCCGCCCTTTCCGGCACCCAGGCCGTGGCGCAACAGGATGTCGACATCAAGAAAGCCGACGCTGTCGCGCAAAAGGCCGAGGTGGCCGCCGCACAGCAGAACGTCGCCCGCTATGCGGCGATGGTCGCGTTCAAGACGTTGGTCGCTCCGTTCGACGGCGTCGTCATCGCCCGGAACACCGATATCGGCGACTACGTCAATGCGGCGGGCGGCGATGCGAGTCTGCGCGCCACCGCCACGCCTCTGTTCAGCGTCGCTGACATGCACGCCTTGCGGGTATTCGTTTCTGTTCCCCAGGAATACTCTACATTCCTGGCGCCAGGTCTTCAGGCGACACTTACCATGCCGCAGAGTCCGGAAAAGCAGATCCCCGCGAAAGTCCTGACAACGGCCAACGCCGTCAGGCCGACGTCAAGGACAGTGGTCACCGAGCTCACTCTGCCAAATCCAAATCACGCCCTGTGGCCAGGGACATATGTCGATGTCCACTTCACCTTTCCGGGCGATGCCGGCGTGCTGATCGTGCCCGCGCAGGCCCTTCTGTTCCGTTCCGCGGGAACGCAGGTGGCGCTGGTCGAACCGGACAACCGCATTCACCTGCAGGACGTCGTTCTGGGACGAAACCTGGGGACCAACGTCGAGGTCCGTTCGGGGCTGACGATAAGCGACAGGTTCGTCGCCAATCCCTCGCTCGGCCTGCTGGAGGGACAGCAGGTCAGGATCGTGCAGCCTGTCAAAGGCTATCAACCGGCGCAGAGCAGGGCGCCGCCGGCGCCTCGCGCAGATTCTCGACCCGCGGCCCCGCCTCCGTTCAGCGCGAAAGCGGCGGCGCAGCGGGCGGCCTCCGAGCCGGGCGCCGGCACGGCGCCGTGATGGGCGGCGAGCCGCGCATCCCTGGCCTTCCCATCGCCCTCGCAGCGTGCGCGCTCATTGCTCTTGGCGGCTGTCAGCTCGCTCCGCCCTACAATCCCCCGCGCTACAGTCTTCCGCAGACCTACCAGGGCTCAGGGCTGTTCACGGTCGCCCACCCACGCGACACGCTCCCACGCGGCCCCTGGTGGGAGGGGTTCGACGACCCGTTGCTGAACAAGCTGGAGCGGCAGCTCGACTCCGAGAACCCAAGCCTGGCCGCCTATGCCGAGCAATACACCCAGGCTCGCGACCTGGCCGCGATCGCGCGGTCTCGTCTGTACCCCCAGGTCTCGGCAAGCGCCGGCGTGTCCAAGAACAGGGAGTCGAAGAATGAGCTCTTTCGCAACCCGAACAGCACGGCGCCTCTGATTGAACCCGAAGCCCTGTTCGGGGCGGGCGCGACCTGGGAGCCGGACTTCTGGAGTCAGCTTCGAAACACGCTTCGCCAGCAGGAGCGGCTCGCGCAGTCGAGCGCCGCCCTGGTCGCGTCCGCGAGGCTTAGCCTCGAGGGTCAATTGGCCAACGACTACATCGCCCTGCGCGGGTTCGACGCGCAGGACGCCATCTATCGCGAGGCGGTCGCCAACTATCAGACCTCCGTTCGGATCACGACCCTGCGCCTGAGAGGAAAGATCGGCTCCGGACTGGATCTCGCCCGCGCTCAAAGCCTGCTCCAATCGACCCAGGCCCTGGAGAGCGCCACTCTCGCCACTCGGGCCGTCCTGCAGCATGCGATCGCCGTCCTCTGTGGCGAAAACCCTAGCACCTTCGTCATCCCTGTAGACGCCCGGATGCCGTTCACGGCGCCGGCCGTGCCGTTCGGGGCGCCGTCCCAGCTGCTCGAGCGGCGGCCCGACATCGCCAGCGCCGAACGGCAGATGGCGGCCGCCAACGCCGGGATCGGCGTCGCCCGCGCCGCCTTCTTCCCGAACATCACGATCAGCGCGGCTGGCGGCTTCGAGGACACCGGGTTCTTCGATCTGGCCACCTTGCCCAATACCTTCTGGTCGGTCGGAGCCAGTGTGGTCGAGCCGATCTTCGAAGGCGGCCTGCGCCGTGCCCAATTGCAGCAAAGCTGGGCGGTGTACGCCCAGACCCGCGACACCTATCGCGCAACCGTTCTCGCGGCGTTTCAGGAAGTCGAGGATGGCCTGGCGCAGACGGCGCTGCTTCAGAGGCAAACCGAATACCAGCAGGGGTCGGTCGCGGAATCCGTCAGGGCCCAGAACCTCGCCCTGCAGCTATATGTCGGCGGCCTCACCTCCTACGTCGACGTCGTCGTGGCCCAGGAGACTGCACTCGTCGCCGGCATCACAGCGGCCCAGGATCAGGTCGCCCGGCTGCAGGCCAGCGTCAATCTCATCCTTGCGCTGGGTGGCGGCTGGAACACCGCCGACTTGCCCACGGAAAAGGGCGTACTCCCGTTCAGCCCCCTGGACTTGACGGCGAACCCCCGGCAGCCACGGCCGGATGGGACTGGCAATGGCCCAGTCCCAACTCCTCCCCCCGAATAGACCATCGCCCTTTGGGCGCCGAGTGCGACCTGGAGCAGCGACTGAGCCGTCAAATCCGGGCAAATTCGGCTTTATCCACCCCAAATCTGCAGACTACGGCTTCGCTGCGCGACTTCTTGATGCGTATCAAGGCGTGGTTTGCGGCGATCCCGCTCCCCTGCCAACCTTCGAGACCATCGTCTCTTTCGAGGGGAATTGTGATGGAAAAGAGCAAGTCTTTCGACCGAGGACTGAAGACGGGCGCGATCGTACTCGGCGCGACCCTGTTGGCTGGCGTTGGCCTCGCGCCGCCCGCCCTCGCTGCGGGTTCCGGCGTGGAAGTCGGCACGCTCTCCTGCAACGTGGCAAGCGGCTGGGGCTTCATCTTCGGCTCCTCGCGCTCGATCAACTGCACCTTCAACGCCGGCCAACGGTCGGAACGGTATACCGGTACGATCCAGAAGTTCGGCGTCGACATCGGCTACTACCACTCGGGCATCCTGGTCTGGGGCGTGTTCGCTCCGACCAGCGACATCGGCCCAGGCAGCCTGGCAGGTGGATATGGCGGGGCGACGGCGACTGCCGCGGTTGGCGTCGGCGTGGGCGCCAACGTCCTTGTCGGCGGTTCGAACAAGTCGATCACCCTGCAACCAGTCAGCATCGAAGGCGCGACAGGCCTCAACGTGGCTGCCGGGATTGGCGCGTTGACCCTGAAGGCTGCGCCGGGGATGTGACCAACCGAGGGAGGCTGAGGAGGGAATTCCTCTTCAGCCGCTCCCTTCGCCTCGCCGCGCCAGGGTCTCGATCGCGCTGACGGCCGTCTTCAATCCGTCCTCGCGCGCGATCGACACGGCGAGGTCTGCGGCCCTGGCTCGCAGCGCGTCCGTGTCCGCCTCGTCGATGGCGCGCGCCAGCCGGTCCGCGTTCAGGCTTCTTGCGGGCACAGCCGCCGGCGCGACGCCGGCCCCGCGCAGGCGATCGGCCCAGAAAGGCTGATCGCCCGCGAACGGGACCACCACCGAAGGAACACCGGCGCGGGCCGCGGCGTGGGCCGTGCCGGCCCCGCCGTGATGGATGGCCAGCGCCACACGCGGAAACAGCCAGCCATGGGGCGCGTCCGCCAGCAGATGGACGTTGGCGGGCAGGTCGGCGGCCGCCACGCCGCCCCAGCCGGGGTAGAACAGCGCACGTCGACCGCGCAGCGCCGCCAGCGCCTCGCCCATCAGTCGCGCGCCGCCCAGGGCTCCCATGCTGCCAAAGCCGAGATAGATCGGCCGCTCGCCGGCGGCGAGGAATTCGCCCAGCTCCGCCGGCGGCGACCAGTCCGCCACGGGCGCCAGCCACTGGCCGCAGATCCGCGCGGTTGACGGCCAATCGGTCGGCTGTGGCACGAGGCTTGGGGATATGCCGTAGAGCATTGGATGGTCGGTCCAGACGCTGCGGCGCGGGGGCAGCCCGCAGACTGCTGCGCGAGCTGCGTTCACGGATGTCTTGAAGACGCGCCAGAGGAACGAATTGACCAGCTCATGGCTGGATCGGTTCAGCGAGCGCGGGACGGACCCGGGACGCAGGAATGGCGCGGCGAAGTCCCGCGTCGGCGTGATCGGAATGAGCCCGGCGCCAATGGCCGGAATCTCGAAGGCTTCCGCAGCCGAAAGGCCCACGAAGGCCGCCAGGCCACCGAGAACCACGGCATCGCAGTCCTCCGCGGCGGCGACCGTGGCTCGGAGCCACGCTTCGGAATGGGCCGTCCCGATGCGGGCGAAGGCGCCCGCCGTGTCGCCGAAACCGCCGCCGCTTCCGGCAAGGGTCGTATCGCGCCGGAGCAACGAGCGGATATCGCCCGCCAGGCCTGTTGCCGGCACGCCGAGGCTTGCGGCGTAGCCGAGCGTGCCGGCGTCGGCCAGCAGATGGGCGCTGTGACCAGCATCCATCAGCGCCCGACAAAGCAGCGCCATGGGCCGCGTATCGCCCTCAGTGCCATAGGTGACGACGACGAACTTCATTGGCCCCCAAATGTTCGGTTTTGTATCGCGGTCGTCCTCCTGCTGCTAAGGTTGTCTCTCCGACGGGGGGTGGGAAATGACGATCATCAAAAGGACGATCGCGTCTGCGATCTTATTGGGAGGCTGTTTCTGTCTACAGGGCGCGGCGTTCGCGCAGTCAGCCATGATCGGGGCCGTCCCGACGACGACTGCGACGTCGGCGCCCTCAAAGGTGCGCATTCCCGAAGGTACCGAAGTCCGGTTGAGGCTTTTGGAAAAGCTCTCATCCTCGACTTCCACTGAGGGCGATACGTTTGAAGTCGTCACCGATGAAGAAATCAGGCTTCCAGACGGGACGACCTTGCCCGCCGGCTACTCTGGCCGAGGCGAAGTCACACGCGCCGAGCACAATGGATGGTTGGGCAAGAGTGGGCAACTCGACATTCGCCTCGACTACATGAAGGTTGGCGACACTCGAGTTCATTTGCGCGGAATCAAAGGTCGAGAAGGCGATAGCAATACAGGCAACCTCATCGCCGCGACAGTTCTGTTCGGCGTCGTCGGTTTCGCCGTTCATGGGCACAGTGTTGTCTACCCTGAAGGCACGATGCTGACGGCCTACGTCGATACCGACACCGATATTTCGCTGCCCGGGGCTCCCTCTGCGCCCCCAGTCGCTGCGACGCCAAGATCCACAGAATCCAATGTCGCGGCGGCGCCAGCTCGCTTCCAGACCCAACAGCCGACTCGGTCGGCCAGGAAGCACTGCGCGATCACATCGCCGACCGATCCCGATGCGATGACCTGCAACTAGTCGCTCGCCAGCGCGACCTTCCAACGTCTCCTTATGCGGCTGCGGCCGGCCCTGGGCTTTCAATCGAAGTCCGTATGGACAAAAGAATTCGGGAATGCGCCCAACGAAAATAGGGGCGTGGGGAGGTCGTCTGGCGATGAACGGAGCCGATATCCGCACCCGGCTGGGCGTGCGTCCCGTCATCAACGTCTCGGGAACGATGACGGCGCTGGGCGCCTCCATCGTCGTGCCCGAGGCGGTGGAGGCTGTCAGCGCGATCCTCCCCGAGTTCGTGGAAATCGACGACCTGCAGCGCAAGGCCAGCGCTGCGATCGCCCGGCTCTGCCAGGCCGAAGCTGGATTCGTCACCGCCTCCTGCAGTTCAGGGATCACAATGGGCGTGGCGGGCGCGATGACGGGAAGCGACCTCGCCGCCATAGAGCGTCTGCCCGACACGACCGGTCTGAAGAACGAGGTCATGATCCTCGCGGGCCACATGGTCTCCTACGGCGCCCCAGTCGAGCAGGCGATCCGTCTCGCCGGCGCTCGGGTCGTGCCGGTCGGGCAGGCGACCTCGGCCCGCGCCTATCAGCTCGCTGGCGCCATCAACGAGCGCACGGCCGCGGCCGTCTATGTCGTGTCTCATCACACCGTTCAGTACGGCATGCTTCCGCTGGCCGAGTTCGCGCAAATCGCACACGCCAGGGGCGTGCCCGTCATTGTCGACGCCGCATCGGAATATGACCTGCGCGGCTTTCTCGCCGCGGGCGCCGATCTCGTCCTCTACTCCTCGCACAAGTTCCTGGGCGGGCCGACCGGCGGGATCGTCGCCGGTCGCCGCGATCTCGTTCGCGCCGCCTTTCTGCAGAACAGCGGCATCGGCCGCGGCATGAAGATCGGCAAGGAGGGCGTCGCCGGTACGATCGCAGCGCTGGAAGCCTGGGAGCGGCGCGACCACGCCGCCGTCCGCGCCCGCGAGACTAAGGCGCTGCATCTGTGGCGCGACACGCTGCAGGGTCGGCCCGGCGTGACCGTCGCCATCGTTCCCGATCCCACCAGCAACCCGCTCGACCGACTGCAGGTCGCCGTGGAGCCCGCGGCCGCGCATATCACGGCCTGGGACCTGGCGGACCGGCTCGCCTCCGGGAGCCGCCCGGTGATCGTGCGCGACCACGAGATCGAACACGGCTACTTCTTCATGGACCCGTGCAATCTCCATCCCGGCGAGGAAACCATCGTCGCCGCCAGGCTCGTCGAGGAACTGAGCCGCGCGCTCGCCTCGAACGAGATCGTGGCAACGTCCCCGTCCGACCGCCGGGCCCGGCGCACGCGCGCGCGGCTGACGTGGCCGGACTGACGAGCCCGACCGCTTCGGGTATGACCAATCCCGCTCAGGTCGCTCGCCGCGCCGGTCTCCCTACGGCCCCAATCCTGGGTGGCCTGCCACCCGAAGCCCGTCAGGGCGAAGGGTGGCCATACGTCGCGACCAGATAGTCGACGACCTTGGCGGCGTCCTCGTCGGTCAGAGGGGCGCCGTAGGCCTTGCGCATTTTGGCGACCTCTGCAGTCCAGACGACGCGCGGATCGGCGAAGTTGCGCGGCTGGGTCGTGATGTAGTCGACCGAGTGGCACATCCCGCACTGGAGCTGCGCTGTCTCCACGTTCGGGCCGGGGGCGAGGGTCGCGGTTTCGGGCGGGCCGCCCGGGTAGCGGACCACCTCGGGCGCGGCCGCGGCGAAGCTCGAAATGACGGCTAGGGTCAATGCGGCGCGGCCCATGTCACGCGGCCTCCACCGTGACGGTCTCGACGACGTTGCGCATGTAGCCGGCCGGGTTCCAGCGGGGCTCCAACGGCTGGGTCTCGCCGCTGCGGCTCACGGCCTGGACCTTCAGTCGGCAGGAGCCCGGGGACAGCTGAACGCGCGCGCTCCAGGCGCGGAAGCTGTAGCGGCCGAGGTCCGGCCCCAGCTCGGTTCCCGTCCAGGTCTTGCCGTCGTCGACCGAGAGCTTGACCTCCCCGACGCCGGAACCGCCGTCGAAGGCGATGCCGCGCACCAGGATCGGGCGCCCAGCGGCGACCTTCTCGCCATCGTTCAGGTTGGTGATGAAACTGCGCACGTCGAGACGGCCGATCGGAACGGTCTTGCCCGCAGGGGCGCCACCCGGGACGCAGTGGCAGTCGTTGTCGGGCACGCGATAGGCGGTCGCCATCCAGAAGTTGTCGAGGGGCTTGTCGAGCACCGTGATCTCGTTGAGGTGCTTGACCCAGTAGGTGCCGTAATAGCCGGGGACCACCAGGCGCAGCGGATAGCCGTTCAGGGCAGGCAGATCCGCCCCGTTCATCTCATAGGCGAGCATCACCTCGCCATCGCGGGCGTGGTCGATCGGCAGCGACTTGGCGAAGTCGGGCGTCGTCGTCAGCAGCGGCGCGTCCATGCCGTCAAAGCGGACTTCCACCGCGCCGGCCTGGACGCCCGCCTTGTCCAGCACGAGCTTAAGCGGCACGCCGCGCCAGCGGGCGTTGCCCATCAGGCCGTTGCCTGCCTGGCCGCCCGGCACGCGCGGCTCGAAGAAGCCGCGGCCATTGCCTGAACACTCGTTGATCGCGACCAGCTCCACCGGCGGCATGGCCTTGAGTTCGGCGAGGCTGAGTGACAGCGGCCGCTCCACCAGCCCCTTGACCACCAGACGGAAGGCCTCCGGGTCATTCTTCAGCGGCGGCGCGTTCCCCGCCAGATGATAGCGCACGAAGAAGGCGTCGTTGGGCGTGATCACGCCCTGGTCGAATACCGAAAATGGGGTCTCGAGCTGGGGCGGCCGTGCGGTGAGCCGGATCAGGGCGCGCTTCTGCGGATAGCTCACAAGCGGGCGCTCGCCATTGCCGAAGGCCATGACAACGGTCTCGGCCGCGGCGGCGGGACCGGCCAGGCCAAGAGCGGCCGCCCCCTGGACGATCAGGCGTCGAGTGGTCCGCATGATTTCACCCCGATCCTGCGGTCACGCCCTCCCTTGAACGAAGGGAGCCAGCGCGTCCGTGATCCTATTGTTGGCCGGCGTGGCGATGCCGAGCGCGGCGCCCATCTCGACCACGCCGCCACTCAGCCAGGGAAGCTCGAGGCGATGGCCTCGCTCGAGGTCTTCATGCATCGATGAGGTCATCGCGGCGGGGAGCGTATCGCTGACCGCGAGCTGTTTCTCGGCGAAATCGGACGACAGGCGCACGCCCCGCGCCCGCCCGACCGCAACGACCTCACGCATGGCGTCCAGGAGCAGCGCGCGGGACGCAGCGTGTTCGCGGACCCGACCGATTGGCTGGCGGAAGAAGGAGGTCGTCCCGGACAGTCCGACCAGAAAGACAAACTTCTCCCAGATCAGCTGTTCGACGTCGCCGCTCAGCTCTGCGTCGATCCCGGCGCCGCGGCAGGCGTCGAGAAAAGCCTGCGCCCGTGCGGATGGGCGGCCGCCGTACTCACCGAACACGAGCCGCTGCATGGTCCCATTGTGGCGGATGACGCCAGGCGCCTCGATAACGGCCGGAATATAGCACACGCCGCCCATGACCGCCTCGGGCGGTACGTAGCGGCGGAGCAGCTCGTCCTTTTGCACTCCATTCTGCGGCGAAAAGATCGCCGTGGCGCGTTCCGCCAGAGGCCGGAGCGTGGGCGCGACCCCCTCCAGGTCCCAGAGCTTGACGCCGATGAGGACGAGGTCGGCGCCCTCGACCTCGGCGATCGATGGGATCGCCTTCGCAGGGAAGACCTGGATGTCCCCACGCGGGCTTAAGATGCGCAGACCCTGCCGGCGGATAGCCTCCAGATGAGCGCCCCGCGCGACGAACGTCACATCCTGGCCGCCCGCCGCCAGACGGCCTCCGAAGTACCCGCCGACGCCGCCCGCACCGAGAACCACGATCTTCACGATCTTCTCCGCCGCAGCCGCGCACTCGCCTTGGGAACAATATGAGGGCGAAGGGCCTGTCCTGCGAAGCCCCTAGGGCGAAGCAGGATGGTGAGGTGCGACCGCACCTGACCAGCGCCGGCTCAGGCAGGCCATCACTCACCAGCCGCGAGCAACACCTTGCCCCCTAACCGCGAACACGCAACGAAGTGGAACCCCTTCGTGGCGCACGGTCGTTGGCCGCGGGAGGTGGCGGGCCTGCGCTCGTCTAGAGCCTGATCCGTTTGCACGGAACAGATGCAAACGGTGAATCAGGCTCTACACTTTTGAATCTAGAGCAAATCATCCCCGTTCAGACGGTTCCGTCTGAACGGGGTTTGCTCTAGGCAATCGCGCGTGAATGGACCGCCAGGACCGGGGACATCGCGGGTTCGGGCACGATCCGATAGTCCATTCCTGAGGTGGATGCGCTCGCCGTCGCCGCCATGGCTTGGGTGAACCGCGCGACGGCGGCGCCGAGGTTGGACGATCCCGAAGCGGCGATCTGCCAGCCTTGGCTGGGCGTTCCGAGAATGACGGGGGTAAAGCCCGTATAGCCCGGCCCACTGTTGGAGAGCCACTCGCCGACCTGTCCGTTGACGTTCCGCCACAGGATGTCCGCCTTGCAGTCGCCGTTGAAGTCGCCGACGCCCTGGATGCTCCAGTTCTTGTCGATCAAGCCAAAATCCACGACCGAATAGCCGGCGCCGGCGCCGGTGAACCAAACGCCGGTATCGCCATTGCTGTCATGCCAAAGGATGTCGGAGAGGCCGTCCCCGTTGAAATCGGCCACGTCCTGAATACTCCAGTCGCTGGAGATGTTGGCGAGTTCCACGGGGGTGAACCCCGCGTATCCCGCGCCCGCGTTCGACAGCCATTCGCCGACCTGGCCGCTGGCGTTGCGCCAGAGGATGTCCGCCTTGCCGTCGCCGTTGAAGTCGCCAACCCCTTGCATGCTCCAGCTGGTGTCGACCACGCCGAAACCGACCACGGAATGACCGCCACCGCTGGTCGTGAGCCAAAGGCCAGCATCGCCGTTGACGTTGCGCCAGAGTATGTCGGCCTGGCCGTCTCCGTCGAAGTCGCCCACCCCCTGGATCACCCAACTCGTCGGAACCATTCCAAGATCGACCGAGGTCATCCCATTGTATGGCGAACCGGAATTGGAGAGCCACTCGCCCAGTTCGCCGTTCGTGTTGCGCCAGAGGATGTCGGCCTTGCCGTCGCCATTGAAGTCACCGGTGGCCTGAATAGACCAACTCGGGTCGGGGGAGCCGATATCCACTGGGGTGTAGCCCCCGCCGGGATTGGTCAACCAGAGGCCCGTATCGCCGCCAGTGTTGCGCCAAGTGATGTCGGCGAGTCCTTGGCCAGTGAAGTCGTCGCTAGGAGGCGGCGCGATCGCAAAGCCGAGCGCGCTCATCAGGTTCAGATCGGTCGACGTTACGGTGTTCTCGACGCCCACTGTGTACTCGTCGTTGAACGCATCGTCGGTGTACGGAACCGGTCTCCCGGTCGTCGACCAGTCGCTCGGGTCGGTGCTCGCGCCGGCCCAGTATTCGAGCGGTGTGTTTCCGCCATCCACAGAAAAATACGAATTGGCCCCAGCCGAGGGGTTCTCCACCCTCGGAAGCGTGAAGCGGAAAAGATCCGCGATCGTCGGCGGCCCGGACGCGCCGGCATCGCTAACCCGATCCAATGCGTGGGAGATTTCGTGCAGTGCTACGCCCACAAAGTCCGCTTCGCCCGGGATCGCCCGATTTGTGGTGCTGAAATTATAGGACGAGCCCGCGTCGGGCGCCCCGAATCCGATGGCGCCGGCCGCGACGGCGCCATCAAGGTAAGATGGTAGGCCAAGCGCCTCCGCGTGGAGCCCCGATACGTAAATACCGGTCCCTCCCGATGGATCGGCGGCGCCCAGGTGGGCGGCCGCGGAGATCCCCGCCGCCGACGTCGCCCTGGAACGCAGGGCGGAGACAACCTGGCTGTAGGTATAGTTGTAGCCGTCGTTGGGGCCGCCCTCGGCTTCGCCGCTCGGGAGTGGGGTGGATTGCCCGTCCTGAGTGATCTCCCCCCAGCCGACGCTGAGGTCGATGGTGACTGGGTTGAGGATCGTATAATCCCAATAGTCCGCCGCGTAGGTGACCGCAGCCTCGAAGGACGCCCGTTCGCTCGAGGGGAGACTCGCGACGCTTGGATCCCACTGCAGGATGATGTCCATTACTAAACCCCGACGGCCCTCTTCACTCTTCTACGCAAACCGGGCGCTGCCTCTCGCTGCTGCCATCTGGCGCAGCCCACCCGTTCGTGGCCGCCAAGTGATCGACGATCCATTGCGTGGCGAGCGGCGGGTCCGCATTCCGGTCCCGCATCCGACGCTCGATCTCCTCGACTGCTGCCTCAGGCCCTGCTCGATTTCAGCCGCCGCTGAACTATCGGCAGGCTCCGTCCGCCAAGCCAAACGATACGGGTAGAGCGAGCGAACTAAAGTCTCCACTTCACCCCGCGATGGAGGTCGGCTTGGACCTTCCGGGATCACGGTCGGGTCGGACTGGCCGCGAGCGGAAGCGAGTTCCCGATCAAAGTCCCCAAGGTGCGCCGCCAACCGATGGCGAGCCTCACGAAGGTTGCGCGTGCCGAGCGACTTTTGGACCTCTCGCCTTCGACCGAAGGCAGCCCGAGCGTCTTCGGGAACGGCACGGCGGAACCAGAAGACGCCCTCGCGTTCGTACAGAAACTGATTGCCGGGAACGCGTTTCATGACCCTCCGCCGCCGAGCGAACAGGGCAATTTTGTAGCACGTTTTGTAGCGCCGAGGAGGGAAACGTCCTTGAGAAACAAGGATATTTAGACGCACCAGGCCCTTAGCATGGCGATGGCGGAGAGGGGGGGATTCGAACCCCCGATACCCTTGCGAGTATGCCGCATTTCGAGTGCGGTGCTTTCAACCGCTCAGCCACCTCTCCAGGTCGCAAAAGCCGGGCCGTGAGGGCCCCGGAAGCGGAAGGCGCGGAACCTAGCGACGAGGTCGCCGGCGCGCAAGGCGCCGACCCGGGCCGCAGCGCCGCCGCCGATGGGGCGTGATTTGGCGCCGGCGCCGCAGACATTTGGTTCCCGCAAACCACCCGGAAACCCTTGCGACATAAAGACGCCCTAGGATCCGACCTATGCGAACCGCGACCGTAGACGAGGGCGCCGCCGACATGTCCTACATCCCGCGCGACAATTCCGAGCGTGTCCGGGCGACTCTGCGGGCGGTCGAACCGCCACGCGCGGCGGTCCGCCAAGCGCACGGCGGACTTCCAGAGGTGCTGTTCACGAGCCTGACGGCGGCGGTCTTCCTGGTGCTTATCGCCTCCGTGGCGGCCGCGGCGATCCTCTACAGCCAGGGGACCTGAGGGTCCGGAAGAAGGTCTGTCGTCCTGACGCCCGCCGTCAGGGGAAAACGCCGGCTCGGCTGAGTGAGGAGACCGGGGGTTTGCCGATCCGCTCGCCGATCCAGCGGGCGGTCTCGATCATCGCCTCGACGTCGACGCCTGTCTCGAACCCGGCGCGGTGCAGCATCCAGACGAGGTCCTCGGTCGCGATGTTTCCGGTCGCAGCGGGCGCAAAGGGGCAGCCGCCCAGGCCACCGCAGCTGGCGTCGAGCACGCGCACCCCCGCCTCGACCGCCGCAAAGGCGTTGGCGAGGCCCGCGCCACGGGTGTCGTGGAAGTGGGCGCGAAGGCGCGCGGCCGGCGCGGCCTTGTGAGCCTGGGCGAAGCGGCGGCGCACCGTCCAGGGGTCGGCGGCGCCGATCGTGTCGGCCAGGGCGATCTCCTCCACCCCAAGCTTGCCTGCGCGTTCGACGATGTCCGCGACGCGCTCGTCGGGGACCTCGCCGTCGAAGGGACAGCCGAAGGCGACTGAGATCGTGAGCGAGATCGGCGGACCGCCGTCCTGCAGGCGCGCCTCGGCGATCTCGGCCAGGGTGTCCATCTGCTCGGCGGTCGTCGCGCCCTGGTTGCGTACGCCAAAGCCGTCGGTGGCGCAGACGACCACATTGGCCTCGTCGCAGGCAGTGGCGACCGCGCGGTCCCAGCCCCGGCGGTTGAGGACGAGCCCGATCCGCGAGCGTCCGGACTCGCGCGGCAGGGCGGTCATGATCTCTTCGGCGCCGGCCATCTGGGGCACGCGCTTGGGATTGACGAAGGAGACGGCCTCGATGCGGCGCACGCCGGCCGCCTCGAGACGCTGGATGAAGGCGATCTTGTCGCCCGTCTCGAGGATGGCCTTCTCGTTCTGCAGACCGTCGCGCGGACCCACTTCGACGATCTCGATCGACTCGCTCATGACGCCTCCGGTGCGGCCGGAGCCGCGGGCAGGTACAGACGTAAGATGTCGCGTCGGCCCTTCGAATAGTCGAGTCCCGAGACCTGACCGATCTGCCGGGCCTGGACCCCCAGGGCGGTGAGCTCCGCGGCGAAGGCGGCCTGGTCGCGGCCCTCGACGATGGCGGGACGGTGCTGGGCGATCGCGCGCGCGGCGGTCCGCGCGTCGCCGAGCTCGGTGTCGGCGCCCAGGAGGAAGACGAGGCTGGGCTCGGCATAGCCCGCTACGGCGATCGGCCCCTCGACCACGCCGCCGCGTGGCGTGTCCCCCGCCACCTCGAGGATGTCGGCCGCACGGCTGGACAGCCAGAGGGGGGAGATCTCCGGCAGGATCACCCCCAGGAGGACGTCGTGGCCGAGGACAGCCAGGCCCGCGGCGACGATGATGGCGCCCACAGGTCGCCGCGCGGCCAGCCACGCCGCCACGACGCCCGCGCCGAGGAGAAGAGCGGCGGCCAGGCCGGCGAGGACCAGGGTCGCGGCATGCGGTTCCTGAGCGGCGAGGGCGAATCCGAGGGCCGCTGCTGTGAGCGCAGCGACCAGGACGAGGATCCGGCCCGCCAACCTGACCCTCGAACCCATCGGCTGCGCCAGGGCTCGCGCGGCGAGCCAGGCGACGGCCCCATAGAGCGGCAGGGTGTAGTGAACGAGCTTGGTGGGCGTGATCTCGAACACCAGCCATGACGGGATGAGCCAGCAGAGCGCGAAACGCACGGCCGGCTCGGCGCGGTCGCGCCAGGCCTGCACGGCCGCGGCGGGCAGCAGAAGGGCGGCGGGAAAGATCAGCAGCGGCAGGAGAAGAAGGTAGTAGCCTGGCGGCGCGCCGTGGCCCTCCTGACCTTCCACCAGCTTGGGGGCGAGATCGCCGCCCACGGCCGCGCCCCAGAAGGCGCCGTCCGTGGCGACGGTGATCGCCACCGTCCAGGGAAGGAGCACGGCGGCAAGGAAGATGAGGCCCCAGCCCCAGCCAAGCCCCTTCAGCCAGGCGGCGCGGCGGTCCCACACGGCAAGGGCGATAACCGCGAGGACAGCCACCATGGGGCCGATCGGGCCCTTGACCAGGATCGAGAGGGCGAGGCCGATCCAGAACAGGGCCCGGGTCGCGGTCCCGGCCGCGGGCCCGTCGCGGGCGGCCAGATAGATCCGACCCAGGGCCGCCATCATCAAGGTGACCGCGCCGGCGAGCACGCCGTCTGTGGCGGCTATGGCGGCCTCGGTCGAGAGCAGAAAGCTTGCCCCGAGCACCACGCCCGAGAGCAGGGCTCGTCCGGGCGGCAGGAAGGCCGCCGCGCCCCAGACGCAGGCGGCGGCTGCGAGCATGGCGCCGAGGAGGGAAGGAATCCGGTAGGCCCAGATGTCGCGATCTTCGACATCCGACAGGGCGGCCACCGAGGCCGCCTGCAGCCAATAGATCCCGATCGGTTTCTTGAACCTCGGCTGGTCCTGAAAGTGGATGGTGACGAAGTCGCCGGACTCCAGCATCTGAGCCGAGGCCTCGGCGAAACGCGACTCGTCTCGGTCGAGCGGCGGGAGGGCCAGCACGCCGGGGAGACCCGCGATCAGGGCGACGAACGCGGCCAGGGCTGGGCCGCGCCAGCCTCGACCCCATTCCTGCAGCCACGATTCGATGGTCATCGAGGTCCGATAGCACGACCAGAAGGCCTGTCGGACGCAAGGATTGATCGACCATTTTTGGGCTATGAGGACGACATGTCCGCCGTCGCCCGCGTCATCTCCCCCCCGGAAGTCTCGATCGTCGTCCCGCTCTACGACGAGGAAGGCGCGGCGGCCGGCCTGGCGCACGAGATCGCCACCGCGTTCGCCGGGTGGGACTATGAGATCGTGATGGTCGACGACGCCAGCCGCGATGCGACCTTCTCGCGCCTGGACGAGGCGGTCCCCGAGCTGCCGCGGCTGCGCATCGTCCGCCATGGCCGCAACGCCGGCCAGAGCCGCGCGATTCGCACCGGCGTCTTCGCGGCTCGCGCGCCGGTGATCGTCATGATGGACGGCGACGGGCAGAACGACCCCGCGGACGGACCCCGGCTGGCGCGCCGGCTGATCCAGGGTCCGCCCCGGTTGGCCCTGGTGGGCGGGGAGCGCCGCGTCAGACGCGATTCGGCGGCCAAGCGCTGGGCTTCGCGCTGGGCGAACGGCATCCGCCGAAGACTTCTGGCGGACCAGGCGGCGGATACGGGCTGCGGACTGAAGGCCTTCTCCCGGGAGGCGTTCTTGGCCCTTCCCTATTTCGACCACATGCACAGGTATCTGCCTGCGCTGATGATCCGCGAGGGCTATGAGGTGGCGTTCGAGCCGGTGAACCATCGCCCGCGCGAGAGCGGGCGGTCGAAATACACCAACCTGGGACGCCTGGGCGTCGCCCTGTTCGACCTCGCCGGCGTGGTCTGGCTGCGCGCCCGCTCGCGCGATCCAGGGCCGATCATCGAGCAGACACGCAGCGGAGAGGCGGGATGATCCGCTCGGCTCTCTCGGCGATCCCCCTGCTTGTGATCCCGGTGGCGCTCTACGCCGCGCTCACCCTTGTCCTGGGTCATGGCCCCCTCGATGGAACGGCGCATGTGGCGATGACGCGGGCCCTGGTCGCCTTCCGCACGGCCGGCGGCGGCGTCTGGACGGTGAGCACGTCGGACCTGCTGCTGGCTGCGGGCCTGGTGATCGCGTTCCTGGACCTGCTCAAGAGCCCGAAGGATCGCGCGTCGGCGGTGATAAACCACGCCCTGTCGATCGGCCTCTTCGTACTGTGCCTGCTGGCGGTGGCCCTGGCGCCGGCCTTCGCCTGCTCGACCTTCTTCCTGTTGACCCTGATGGTCCTCCTGGACCTCGTCGCCGGCTTCATCGTCGCCACCGCGCCGCCGGATGTGGAGACGGGAAGACGGCGGACGAGGTAGGGGGCAGCGCATTGTCCCTCCCCTTCTGGGGAGGGTGTCGCGCCAAAGGCGCGACGGGTGGGGAATCCTGGTGAAAGACACCGGCGCCGGGGATGATCCAAACCTCCCCACCCGGTCTCGCGTCGCTCGACCACCCTCCCCGGAAGGGGAGGGACGGATCAATCAGTCCAGCGGGCGAGCCAGTCGGCGAGGGCCTGAGGGGTCATGTGGCGCGCGTCGGAGAGGGCCTTGATGTGGTCCCGGTCAACCAGCTTGCCGTGACGGTCGATGATCAGGATGCTCGGCGCTCCTGTGACCGCATTCACGCCCCAGCGGGCGGGGATCTGGAGATTCCTGTTGAACCGGCCGACGTCGACGGTGACCACGACGTAGTGGGCTTCGACGAAGCGGGCGACTTCAGGCTGGCGCATCAGGGCCGCGAGGAGGCGGCAGTCGGGACACCAGTTGCCGCCGAGGTCGACAAGCAGCAGGCGATGGGTCGCCTTGGCCTTGGCCAGTGCGGCGGCGACGTCGGCGTTGGCGTCCGCCGACTCGTCATAGGGCAGAGGTAGCGGCGTCGGCAGCTCCGCCAGGCTCGTGATCGCCACCTTCGGCGCCGGCGCGCCTAAGGCCGCCGCGGGCGCCAGGCAGGCGCCTGCCAGCAGAGCGGCGAGGGCGAGCCGCAGCCTCATGACGCCGCCTTCGCCGCAGGGGCGGAGGCCGGGGCCGCCCCAGCGGGGGCGGCGCCGGCGGCGGGGGCGGCGGGCGCTCCCTTGGCCGCGGTCGCGGCGGCGGCAGGGTTCGGCTTGGGAACCGGCAGGTTCGAGCCCAGGGTGTGCAGGTACGCGATGACGTTGATCCGCGCCTGCGGATCCTTCAGGCCGGCGAAGGTCATCTTCGAGCCCGGAATATAGGCCTGCGGGTTTTTGATGAACTCGTAGATGTGCTCGTAGTCCCAGACCGGCTGCTTCTGGCTGAACTCGGTCATCCCCTGCGAGTAGGCGAAGCCCGGGTGCGAGCCCGGCTTGCGGCCGACGACGCCATAGAGGCCCGGTCCGATCATGTTCGTGCCGGCAGCGGTGAAGTTGTGACAGGCCTGGCACACGGCGGTCGCGGCCTGGCCGGCGGCGACGTCAGCCTTGGGCAGCACGGTCCCCCAGTCGGGAGGAATGTCGGCGGGCGTCGGAGCAGCCGTACCCCCCAGCAGGTCGGCGGGGACGTCGACCTTGAAACCGTCCTTTTTCGGCGGCTCGAGCGGGAAGAACTCCGGAACGATGACGCCCAGCCCCACGGTCAGCAGCGCCGCACCGAGGATCGCCCCCAGGACCTTGTTGGTGCTCAGTTCATCGCTCATGGAGCCCGACGATTCCTTCCATCCCCACCAGACAGCGATCGGCCGGCCGCGAGCCTCACCGGAACCGCGGCCGGCCGTTGTTGCGCCGCGGTGTCTTACACGCTACCGGCGCTCGCGCAACCGGCCGTGCATTCGCGGCCAAGCCCACCGCCCGTCTCCACATTCCCCGCCATGCAGCCGCTCGTTCTGATCCCCGCCCGTCTGGCCGCGAGCCGCCTTCCGGGCAAGCCGCTGGCGCTGATCGATGGCGCGCCGATGATCGTCCGCGTGTGGCGCCAGGCGATGGCCGCTGCGGTCGGACCTGTCGCGGTGGCGGCGGGAGATCCCGAGATCGTCGAGGCGGTGCAGGCCGCCGGCGGCCTCGCGGTCATGACCGATCCGGCCCTGCCGTCCGGCTCGGATCGCATTCTCGCAGCCCTGCGTGAGATCGATCCGGCGGGCGCGTGTGAGACGGTGATCAACCTGCAGGGCGACATGCCCTTCGTCGACGCGCAGATCCTCGTGTCCTGCGCCGGCCTGCTCGCCGACAGGGCGGACTGCGACATCGCCACCGTGGTGACGCCCGAGGCGTCGCCGGCGGACCGGACCAATCCAGACGTGGTGAAAGCCGTGCTGGCGCTCGAGGCGGACGCCCGCTCGGGCCGGGCGCTCTACTTCACCCGCTCCACCCTTTTCGGCGACGGGCCGGTCTGGCGGCACGTCGGGATCTACGGCTACCGCCGCGCGGCGTTGGAGGCGTTCAACGCCGCCCCGCCGTCCGCGCTGGAGCGGAGAGAGCGGCTGGAGCAATTGCGGGCGCTGGAGCTTGGCCTGTCGATCTGGGCCGCTGTCACGGATAAAGCCCCTCTGTCGGTGGACACGCCCGCCGACCTCGAGGCGGCCCGCGCCTTTGCCGCCGCCCGATCGGAGACCTGACGCATGAGCCGCGCGCGAATCGCCTTCCAGGGAGAGCTGGGGGCCAACAGCCACGAGGCGTGCATCGCCGCGCGCCCGGACTACGAGCCGGCGCCCTTCCCAACCTTCGAGGACGCCTTCGAGGCGGTGAAGACCGGCGACTGCGCCCTCGCCATGATCCCGGTGGAGAACTCCATCGCCGGACGCGTCGCCGACGTGCATCACCTGTTGCCCGAGTCCGGCCTGCGGATCATCGGCGAGCATTTCAAACCGATCCACTTCCAGCTGATGGCCAATCCCGGGGTACGGATCGAGGACGTGCGCCGGGTGATCAGCATGCCCTTCGCAGCGGGCCAGTGTCGGCGGACCCTGCGCCGGATGAAGGTGGAGATCGACCCCGCCGGCGACACCGCGCTATCGGCCAAGATGCTGGCCGCCGCGCCCGATCCGGCGCGCGCGGCGATCGCCCCGGCCCTGGCCGCCCAGCTCTATGGCCTGGAGATCCTGCTCGCCGACATAGAGGACGAGGCGCACAACACCACCCGGTTCATCGTGCTGACCGCCGAGCGCGACCCGCCGCGGCCGCCGCCAGGCGCCGACTGCGTGACCTCCTTCGCATTCCGTGTGCGGAACATCCCTGCGTCGCTGTACAAGGCGCTCGGCGGCTTCGCGACCAACGGCGTCAACATGACCCGGCTCGAAAGCTACATGGAGAACGGCGCCTTCACCGCGACCTTCTTCGTCGCCGACGTGGACGGACGGCCCGAGGATCCCGCCCTCGGTCGCGCCCTGGAGGAGCTGTCCTTCTTCAGCGACCACTTCGACCTGCTCGGCGTCTTCGAAGCCGACCCGTATCGGCGCTCAATCGGATCCTGACCGTGCCTGAGGGGTGCTCCGTCACTCCCCCTCGAACGCCCAGGCGCGGATAAGCTGGTGAGCGATGGCGAGGGCGCCGGGGGCCTTGGCGTCGGCGAGGTCGCCGCGAAGCATCGCCTGGGCCTGGCTGCGGGTGAGCCATTTGACCTCGTCGAGCTCGACGTGGTCGGCCACCGCCTCGCCGTCCTCGACCTCGGCGATCAGGCCGATCATCAGGGAAGAGGGGTAGGGCCAGGGCTGGGTCGAGTGATAGCGGACCTTGCGCGTGCGCAGGTGAGCCTCCTCCCACAGCTCGCGCGCGCAGGCCTCCTCGATCGTCTCGCCGGGCTCCAGGAAGCCGGCCAGGGCGGAGTACATCAGCTTGGGCCAGGCGGCCTGGCGGCCAACGAGGCACTCGTCTCCCCGCACCGCCAGCATGATCACCACGGGGTCGGTTCGCGGGAAATGGTCGGCCTTGCAGGCCGGGCAGGAACGCTTCCAGCCCGCCTCGGCCACGACGGTGGGTTCGCCGCAGACGGAGCAGTGACGGTGCCGGCGGCGCCATTCGAATACGCCCTTGGCGGTGGCCGCCATCGCCGCCTCGCCTGCGGGCAGGGTCGGGGCGATGGAGCGGAGGTCCTCGAAGCGGCCGAGACCTTCGAGGGGCCCGTCGGCCGGATCCTGCGGTCCCTCGAGGTCGAGGGCGAAGACCGCATTCTCGTGCCACAGTCCGAGGAACAGCAGGCGCTCGGTGTTCTCCGACAGCTCCCGCGCCATTCCGGCGGACAGGTAGGCGAGCTGGTTGGAGCCCTCCTTCGAGGTCTCGACGAACGGCCGGCCGTTCCACAAGGCTACGGCCAGGGAGTCGGGATTGGCCAGGTGCTGGGCGATCCATTCGGGATCGGCGCGTCGATAGCTGGCGCGATCCAGGGGATTGCCGGCGAAGGTGTTGGTGAAGGCGTCGAGCGGCATATCCGACGGTCTAGCATCCCTGCCCCGCTTCCTGCCAAAGCGGAATCGCCGCGGTCGCCTAAGGATGCGACCAAGAAGCGCCAGGCGCTTGCGCCGGCCAGCCGGGAAGGCGATATGGGAGGCGGAGATCGGCGATGGGCGGAGACCTCGCCAACCCGGTCAGGTCCGGAAGGAAGCAGCCGTAACGAGTTTTGCTCCGGGTCGTCTGCCGGTCTCCACCTCACCTTTTTCGCCGCGGGGCCGCGTGAGCGATACCGACCTGACGCTCGAGCCCGCACCTGTCGAACGCGACGACGCGACCGTCGACATCTTCGGCGCGGGGCCCACCGAGGCCGCGCCCGCCGCAGCGTCCGCGCCTGCGGCCTACACCGTCATCGCCCGCAAGTACCGGCCGAAGACCTTCGACGACCTGATCGGCCAGGAGGGGATGGTGCGCACCCTCACCAACGCCTTCGCCACGGGTCGCATCGCCCACGCCTTCATGCTCACCGGCGTACGCGGGGTGGGCAAGACGACGACCGCGCGCCTGTTGGCGCGGGCGCTCAATTACGAGAGCGAGACGGTGCATGCGCCGAGCCTGGCGCACCTGGCCGAGGATGGCCGCCACTGCCGCGCCATCCTGGAAGGGCGGCACCTGGACGTGCTCGAGCTGGACGCCGCCTCACGCACGGGGATCGACGACATCCGCGAGCTGACCGAAAGCGTGCGCTACGCCCCGGCCGAGGCGCGCTACAAGGTCTACATCCTCGACGAGATCCACATGCTCTCGGAGAAGGCGTTCAACGCCCTTCTCAAGACGCTCGAGGAGCCGCCGCCGCACGCCAAGTTCATCTTCGCCACCACCGAGATCCGCAAGGTGCCGGTGACCATCCTCTCGCGCTGCCAGAGGTTCGACCTGCGGCGCGTGGAGCCGGAGGCGATCGCGGCCAACCTCGCCGCCATTGCTCGCGCCGAGGGGGTGGGAATAGAGCCCGACGCCCTGACGCTGATCGCGCGGGCGGCTGAGGGCTCGGTGCGCGACGCCCAGTCGCTGCTGGACCAGGCGCTGGTTCAGGCGGGGGACGGCGAGCGTGTCGGCGCCGACGCCGTGCGCGACATGCTCGGCTTGTCGGACCGGGCGCTCACCATCGCCCTGCTGGAGACCGTCACCCAGGGCCAGGGCGGCCCCGCGATCGGCGCCTTCCGTGAGCTCCACGCCCTGGGCGCCGATCCGGCGACGGTGGTGATGGACCTGCTGGAGCACTGCCACGCCGCCTCGGTGGCCAAGACCCTCGGCCCCGAAGCCCTGCGCCTGCCCAAGGACCAGGCGGCGCGTCTGACGGCCCTCGGCGCCGCCATTTCAGCGGGCGCGCTGTCGCGCATGTGGCAGATGCTGCTCAAGGGGCTGGATGAGACGCGCTCGGCGCCTGATCCGGCCGCCGCCGTCGATATGCTGCTGATCCGCCTGGCTTTCGCCGCGGACCTGCCGGGACCCGAAGAAGCCCTTCGCGCGATCCGCGAGGGCGGCGTCGCGCCCGCCGGCGGGGGTGGCGGGGGAGCGCGCCGGCCGTCCGGCGGCGGCGGGACCTCTGCCCTTGCGGCCCAGCCGGCGGCGCTCGCTCAGGCGCGTCACGCCTCGACAGAACCGCGCTCGTTCCAGGATGTCGCCCTGCTCGCCGAGGCGCATCGGGACATCGCCCTGAAGTTCGACATCGAGCGCTATGTCCGCCCGATCAGCTTCCGCCCGGGCGCCATCGAATTCGAACCTTCGCCCGGAGCGCCGTCGAACCTCGCCCAGCGGCTCGTCGCGCGACTCAAGGAATGGACCGGCCAGCCCTGGCTCGTGGCCACCGATTCGCGGGGCGGGTCGGAGACCCTGGACGAGCTGCACAAGCAGGCTCTGGCGCGGGCGCACGGCGAAGTCCTGGCCGACCCCTTCGTGAAGGCGGTGCTGGACGCCTTCCCCGGAACAGAGATCCTCGAGGTCCGCGAGATGACCGTTCCCCAGGTCGTGGCGCCGGACCCCGAGCCGAACGAAGAGGAATGAGACGATGAAGGACCTCGGGTCCCTGATGAAGCAGGCGCAGGAGATGCAGGAGAAGCTGCAAGCCGCGCAGGCGAAACTGGCGGCCGCCGAGATCGAGGGCGCCTCAGGCGGGGACATGGTGCGCGTGACCCTGAGCGGCGCCGGCGCCCTGACCCGGCTCCACATTGACGAGAGCCTGCTGGCCCCGGGCGAAGGCGAGATCCTGGCCGACCTGATCATCGCCGCCCACGCCGATGCCCGCCGCAAGCTCGAGGCGGCCCAGACCGAGACCATGCGGGACATCGCCGGGCCCCTCGCCGGACTCCCGGGAATGCCGAAGTTCTGAGGGGCTTATCCCTCCCCTTCTGGGGAGGGTGTCTCGACGCGAAGCGGCGAGACGGGTGGGGAAGTGTGGATCATCTCCGGCGCCGGTGTCTTTCCCCAGACTTCCCCACCCGGTCTCGCTGCGCTCGACCACCCTCCCCAGAAGGGGAGGGACGGTTCTACCCGAACTGCCTTCGCAGTCCCCGTCGCAGGCGTCGGGCGACGCGATAGCGGGGGGGAAGCAGCAGACGCTCCATCCGCAGGAGCTGTTGCCAGGCGACGGGGATGACCTCGGGCTCGCGCCGCAGCAGTCGGCGGACGGGGAACAGCAGGCGGGGGTGGCGGCGCTGAAGGCCGACGAACCGGCGCCGGGCCTGGAAAGACGATCGCAGGATGACGATCAGGCCCACCACGAGCAGGGGCAGGCCCAGGTGACCTGGAAGGAGAGTTCCCACGACTCCCACCAGGATGAACGCCCAGCCCAGTCCGGTCAGCGCCGCACGCGCCAGGCGTCGGGCGAGCGATCTCCCCGAGCCCAGGCTCGCAACTCGCAGTGTGAACGCGCTCATGTGACGACCCGGCGCCGCGTTGACCCTCGCCGCCGCGCCCATAAGTCTATGAACGTCAATTGGGGCCTCGCTAAGGGCCGAAATTGCGCCCTTCGCCGCAACGTGACGAATTCGCTCCATGCTGGCGCCGCCGCCACGGCGGCGGCGGGCCGGCTTGGGGGTCAGGGCGTCCAGCGCAGGCGTGGCTTGCGGGCGGCGGCGGTCTCGTCCAGACGCGACAGCGGCGCTGCGAACGGCGCGCCCTTGAAGCGGTCGACATCACCCGCCTTGGCCGCAGCGGCCAGATCCAGCAGGGCGTCGCAGAATCGGTCAAGCTCGCGCTTCGGCTCGGTTTCCGTCGGCTCGATCAGCATCGCCCCCTTGACCACGAGCGGGAAGTACATGGTCATCGGGTGGAAGCCCTCGTCGATCATCGCCTTGGCGAAATCGAGCGTGGTCACCCCCGTGCCCTCGAGCCAGGTCTCGTCGAACAGAGCCTCGTGCATGCACGGCCCATCGCCGAACGGAGCGCTCATCACGCCCGAGAGCCTGGCCTTGACGTAGTTGGCGTTGAGGACGGCGTCCTCGGCCACCTGGCGCAGCCCGTCCGCTCCGTGGCTGAGCATGTAGGTCAGGGCCCGGACGTACATCCCCATCTGGCCCTGGAAGGCGCACAGTCGCCCGAGCGCCGCCGCCGCATCGCCCTCGGCCCGCTCGATCAGCTCAAAGCCTGCTGGCCCGTGCGTGACCCAGGGCAGGGGAGCAAACCGCGCGAGATCCGCGCTCAGCACCACCGGCCCGGCGCCCGGACCACCCCCGCCATGCGGCGTGGAGAACGTCTTGTGCAGATTGATGTGCATGGCGTCGATGCCGAGGTCGGCGGGGCGGACCCGGCCGACGATGGCGTTGAAGTTCGCCCCATCGGCGTAGAAGTACGCCCCCGCCTCGTGCGTGAGGCGGGCGATCTCGAGGATGTCGCGCTCGAACAGGCCGCAGGTATTGGGGTTGGTCACCATGATCGCCGCCACATGCGGACCGAGCTTGGCGGCGAGGTCTGAGAGATCCACGCGGCCGTCGGCGGTCTGGGCGATCTCCTGCACCTGATAGCCCGCGACGGCAGCGGTGGCCGGGTTGGTCCCATGCGCCGAGGTCGGGGTGAGGATGGTCGTGCGGGCGTCCCCTCGGGCTTCATGGGCGGCGCGGATCGCAAGGATGCCGCATAGCTCGCCGTGGGCGCCGGCCTTGGGCGAGAGGGCCACCGCCGGCATGCCGGTCAGCGTCTTCAGCCAGTGCGCGAGAGTGTCCATTACCGCCAGGGCGCCCTGCACGGTCGAAACCGGTTGCAGCGGATGCAGGTCGGCGAAGCCGGGAAGCCGCGCCATCTTCTCGTTCAGGCGCGGGTTGTGCTTCATCGTGCACGACCCCAGGGGATAGAGCGCCAGGTCGATGGCGTGGTTGCGCTGCGACAGCCGCACATAGTGGCGCAGGGTTTCCGGCTCCGAGAGTCCCGGCAGGGCGGGCGGCGCCGCGCGGACGAGCCCTTCCAGGTCGCTCAGGTCCGCATCCTCGGCCGTTCCGTCGAAGTCGACGCCGGTCAGGTCGAAGCGGCCGCGTTCGAAGATCAGCGGCTCGTCCTGCAGCAGGCCCCGGCCGACGCGGCCCTGGGCGCCGTCCTCCGGCTGGATCTCTGCGCGGGTGGGGCGGCCGATGCTCTGCATGGTCATCGGGCGATCTCCTCGGCGAGGGCCCCGGCCAGGGCTTCGATGTCTTCGGGCAGGGTGGTCTCGGTGGCGCAGACGAGCAGGACGTCGTCCAACCCCGCGCCTGGGTCGAGCCGGGAGAAGGGAACGCCGGCCAGCACGTCCCGCTTCGCCAGGGCCTCGACGACCACCTCGGCAGGCTTCGGCAGTCGGATCGCGAACTCGTTGAAGAACTTCGGCGTGAGGACCTCGACCCCGGGGATCGCGGCCAGGGCGTCGCGGGCGCTGCGCGCGCGGGCGTGGTTGATCCTGGCCAGCCTCGCCAGGCCGGCTCCGCCGAGCAGGGTCATGTGGATGCTGAAGGCCAGGGCGCAGAGGCCGGAGTTCGTGCAGATGTTCGAGGTCGCCTTGTCACGGCGAATGTGCTGCTCGCGCGTCGAGAGGGTCAGGACGAAGCCGCGGCGGCCGTGCGCGTCGACCGTCTCGCCGCACAGGCGCCCCGGCATCTGGCGCACCAGCTCGTTGCGGCAGGCGAAGAGGCCGACATAGGGACCCCCGAAGGTCAGGCCGTTGCCGATCGACTGGCCCTCAGCCACGGCGATGTCCGCCCCCATCTCACCAGGCGAGCGAAGCAGGCCGAACGAGACCGCCTCGGTCGTGACGACGATCAGCAGGGCGCCCGCGGCGTGGGCCGCGCGCGCGATCTCGGAGACGTCTGTGACTGCGCCGAAGATGTTGGGGGACTGCACCACGACGCAGGCGGTGTCGGAGTCGATCGCCGCGATCACCGCCGCCTCGTCATCGACGGCCGCGGCGAGCTTGCGGGTCTCCACCCCTGAAGTGTGGGCGAGGGTGTAGGCGCTGGCGGCGTAGTGGGGGTGCAGCCCGCCCGAGAGCACCGCCTTGCGCCTGCGGGTGACGCGCGCGGCCATCATCACCGCCTCTGCGCAGGCGGTCGAACCGTCCCACATCGACGCGTTGGCCACCGGCAGGCCCGTGAGCTCGGAGACCTGGGTCTGGAATTCGAAAAGGACCTGCAACGTGCCCTGGGCGATCTCGGGCTGGTAGGGCGTGTAGCTGGTCAGGAACTCAGAGCGCTGGATCAGATGGTCGACGCTGGCCGGGATGTGATGGCGATAGGCGCCGGCGCCCAGGAAGAACGGCCCCGCCCCCGCCGCCCGGTTGCGGCTCGCCCACGCGCCCAGCGTCCGTTCGACGGCGGCTTCGCTGGCCTGGCGCGGCAGGTCGACAGGACCCGGCAGCCGTGCGGTGGCCGGGACGTCGACAAACAGGTCCTCGACCGAGTCGACGCCGATGGTCGCCAGCATCTCGCTCCGGTCGGTGTCGGAGAGGGGCAGGTAGCGCACGTTCAGAGGGTCCCCAGGAAGGCTTCATAGGCGGCGCGGTCCATCAGCTGGTCGATCTGCGCCGGGTCGGCGATCTTGATCTTCACCAGCCAGCCTGACGCCTCGGGGGCGTCGTTCACCGTCTGGGGGTTTTCCGACACTTCTGCGTTGGCGGCGGTCACTTCGCCCGAGAGGGGCGCGTAGACGTCGGAAGCCGCCTTCACGCTCTCCACGACCGCCATCTCCCCGCCGGCCTGAACCTTGGCGCCGGGCGTGGGCAGTTCGACGAACACGACGTCGCCCAGCTGTTCGGCGGCGTAGGCGGTGATTCCGACGGTCGCGGTGTCGCCGTCGAGCTCGACCCACTCGTGATCCTTGGTGAAGCGCATGGGGGAGCCTTTCTCGTTCAGGCGGCGGCGCGGTGATAGCGATGAGGAGTGAAAGGGAGGCTGGCGACCTCGGCCGGCTGCGAGCGGCCGCGGACGAGGACCTGGAGCGGCGTGCCGGGCGCGGCGAAGGCTGGCGGCGCGTAGCCCATGGCGATGGGCGCTCCGAGGGACGGGGAGAAGCCGCCGCTGGTGACGACGCCGATTTCGCGACCCTGGCCGTCGGCGATCGGGGCGCCCTCGCGAGCGGGCGCGCCCTGCAGGACCCTCAGGCCGACACGAACCCTTGCCGGGCCTTCGGCGCGCTCGCGGGCAATGCGGGCTGCGCCTCGCATCGCGCCCGCCTTGAGGCGCTTCTTCGAGACGGCGAAGTCCAGCGCCGCTTCGACGGGCGAGGTGGTCTCGTCGATGTCGTGTCCCCAGAGCGGCAGGCCCGCCTCCAGGCGCAGGCTGTCGCGGGCGCCCAGGCCCACGGGCTCGACGCGAGGATCGCCGGCGAGGCGATCCCACAGATTCACCGCCAGTTCCGGCAGGGCCAGGATTTCGAAGCCGTCTTCGCCGGTGTAACCGCACCGGGAGACCACGAGGCGGCTGCCGTCGAGCTCGAAACGGGCATGGCGCATGAAACCCAGAGCGCTCGCCTCACCAACAACTCCGCCCAGGACCTCCGCCGCCTCAGGGCCCTGGATGGCGATGAGGGCGCGGTCGTCGGCGCGGTCGAGCCTCGCGCGCCCGGCGGCGGCCTCGGCGATGAGGGGGAAATCGACCGCCTTCCGCGCCGCATTGACCACGAGGTAGAGCATGCCCTGGCGGCTTTCCCACAGGGGCCGGCCGATCATCAGGTCATCGATGATCCCGCCATCCTCGTTGAGCAGCAGGGTGTAGCGGAGCTGTCCAGGCGCAAGTCCGCCAATGTCGCCACAAATGAGCGGCTCGATCACGGCGCTGATCGCTGCGTGGTCGGCGGCCGGATCGCCGCTGCGCTTCTCGAGCTTCAGGAACGCCGGACCCATGTGGGAGACATCGAACAGCCCGGCGTGGGCGCGGGTCCACAGGTGTTCCTTGAGCACGCCAGGCGCGTACTGCACGGGCATGTCGTACCCGGCGAAACCGACCATGCGGGCGCCGGCGCGCCTGTGCGCGTCCGTGAGCGGCGTTGGAAGGAGGACTTCGGCGGACACGGTTCTCGAAAGCTCCTGGCGGCGCGGATGGGGCGGATAGCGTCCGCCGTTCAGTCGCGCCCCCGCTGTCTTCGAGCCTGAGAGATTCCGGGCGCGCGGGTCGCCCTTGCTCCGTCGGCGAGACCACACCCGACCCTGAAGGTTGGGCGATGCCTCTTTCCAGCGTCCTTAGCTCGCGCGGTCCTTTTGCCTGAGCGTTTCCGGGGCGGTTGCGCCTTCGGCCCCGAATCCCCAAAGGGATCCGACGTCTCCCGCGAGAGCGGGCGGAAACTGGGCGAGGCCCCGACGCGAGTCAAGCGGCGCCTGGGCGATCATCCCACCCCTGCGACTACATCCGCTCGGGCGCTTCGAGTCCGAGCAGGTCCAGGGCGCTCTCGAGTTGGCGCAGGGCGGTCGCGGAAAGCGCGAGGCGCGAGGCGCGAGTGGCGGCGTCGGGGGCCGCAAGAACCGGACAGGCGGTGTAGAACTTCGAGAACGTCTGCGCCAGGCGGTAGGCGTGGTCGGCGATCAGATTGGGCGCGCTCTTGTCGTAGGCCTCGAGCAGGGCGTGGGGATAGGCGTCGAGGACGAGCAGCAGGTCCCGTTCGGAAGGCGCCCCAATGCGGATCTCGCCCGGCTCCGTCCCCTCGGCGGCCGCCTTGCGCAGCAGGGATTTGATCCGCACCGCCTGGTAGAGAAGGTAGGGTCCGGTGCGGCCCTCGAAGCTGGAGAAGCGGTCGAGGTCGAAGACGTAGGATGTGCCGCGGAAGTTCACGAGGTCGGCGAACTTCAGGGCCGCCACCGCCACCTGGTGGGCCGTCGCCTCGAACTCGTCCGGCGGCAGCTCCGCGCCGAGGTCCGCCTCGTGCAGCCGCTGGCGCGCCTTGTCCTCCGCCATCTCGATGAGATCGCGCAGCTTGAGCACGCCGCCGGCCCGCGTCTTGAAGGGTTTGCCGTCGGTTCCGTTCATCGTGCCGAAGCCGATGTGGACGAGCGAGCCCTCCCTCGCATAACCGGCGAGATAGGCGGCGCGGAACACGGTCTCGAAGTGGTCCGCCTGGCGCTGATCGACCACGTAGAGCACGAGCTCTGGGTCGTAGGTCCGTCGGCGGTCGAGGATCGTCGCCAGGTCCGTGGTCCCGTACATGGCCGAGCCCTCGGACGAGACGACCAGAAGCGGAGGCACGTCGCGCTTGTCGTCATTGCGCGCGACGCGGACGATCTGGGCGCCCTGGTCCTCGAACAGGAGACCCTGCTCGCGCAGCTCCTCGACCATGTCGGGGATCAGCGGGTCGACATCGCTCTCGCCCCGCCACAGATCGAAATCGATGCCCAGGGCATGAAAGTCCCGCGCGAGGGCGGCGCGCGTGATGTCGTGGAAGTGGCGCCACAGCAGGCGATAGCCCAGGCGGCCACGCTGGAGGTCGGCTGTCGCCCGACGGGCCCTGTCGCGGTATTCCGGCTCCTCCCGCGCCCGCGCCGCAGCCATGGGATACAGGCGATCCAGGTCCTCCAGACCGACCCGGGGCGCGACGGCCTCGAAGAAGCGGGTCATCGCGGGCTCGTCGGCCTCTTCGCCCTGCAGGTCGATCCACGGCCGCAGGTCCTCGTACTCGTCGTGACAGGCGACGATGAGCAGGCCCATCTGGAAGCCCCAGTCGCCGAAGTGGGCGTCCCCGAGGGTCTCGTCGCCCAGGGCGCGATGCAGCCGCTTGATCGATTCGCCGATGATCGAGGCCCGCAAGTGCCCGACGTGCATCTCCTTGGCGACGTTGGGGCCGCCGTAGTCGACGATCACCCGCCTCAGCTGGTCCACGTAAGGGGCGCCGGCGCGGGAATCCCTCGCAAGTTCCCCTGCCCGGGCGGACATCGCCGCCTCGCTCACGGTCAGGTTCACGAAACCGGGCCCGGCGATTTCGGCGACGGCGATCGCCGGATGGCCGGCAAGGGCCTCGACCACGGCCGTTGCGATCTCGCGCGGATTGCGGCGCGCGGCCTTCGCCGCGGCGAGCGCGCCGTTCGATTGGAAGTCGGCGAGATCCGGCCGGTCGGAGGGAGTGACCCTTCCGAGCCCTGCGTCGAGGCCGACCGTGGAAAAGGCGGCGCGCACCGCCTCCTCCAGCGTCGCGCGCAGATCCGTCATTGCTTGGCGGCGGCCACCTGGGCTGTCTCGCCCGCATCCGGACGGAAGCGCTTACCCTGCCGGTTGAATTCCGCCATCTGCGGGGTGACGTCGAAGCCGACCAGCACCTCGAAGTTGGCGCCGCTGACCTTCGAGTCCTTGCGGGGAATGACGATCTTGTTGACCGTATCGGTGATGGTCACGCGGTCCTGGCCCGTGGGGAATGTGACCGGAAGGTCGAACCAGGCCTTCTGCAGCACCGCATGATTGCGGTCGGTGACCGCCACCCAGTAGCGGTAGGTCTTCTGGCGACCAGGCGACTGCGGGCCGCGGCCGAACTCGAAGAGGATCCGGGCGCCCACGGTGATCGGCTCGTCCGACTTGTAGGCGCAGCCCGAGGCGATCGTCTCGATCTCGCCGGTGTAGCCCACATTTGTGAAGGCTTCGTGGTTGTCCTTGAACTCCACGTAGCGGGCCGCGTCGTACAGCGCCTTCACGAAGGGGCAGGGTCCCGCATTGTGGATCTTCGGCAAGGGCGCGATGAGTGCGCCGAACTCCTGTTCGCGCTTCTTCCGCTTGGCGTCGTCGTCGCTGCCCGCGCCCCCCCCGCCGCCGCCGGGACCGCCCCCGCCGCCGGGACCACCACCCGGGCCCCCGCCGTACTGGGCGAGCGCAGTTTGCGGCGCCGCGAGCGTGAAGACCGCGGCAGGGCCCACGAGAGTGAGGGCCGAGCAGGCCGCGAAGAGGAAGTTTCTGATACGCGACATGGCGGTTCGGGTCCGGATGGGTCGCCCCCGGAGGTGTGGGCTGGGCGAGGGACGAAAAGGGACGTCGATTGGTGATAAAGCCTCGCGGGCGCCGCCGCAACGCGCGCCCTTGACGCTGACGGCCAGGGCGGCGATGGCCCGAGGCGTGGCTGTATACACCGACATCGCAGAACAGGACCTCGAGGCCTTCCTCGCCGGGTTCGACGTGGGGCGCCCCATCATCTTCAAGGGGATCGCCGAGGGCGTCGAGAACTCCAACTTCCTGCTCGAGACGGATACCGGTCGGTTCATACTGACGGTTTACGAGCGGCGGGTCCGGCGCGACGAGCTGCCGTTCTTCCTCGACCTGCTCAGCTGGCTGGCCGCGCGCGGATTTCCCAGCGCAACGCCGATACCCGACCGGCAAGGCCGAACACTCGGCTCCCTCAAGGGAAAGCCCGCCGCTCTGGTCACCTTCCTCCCCGGCCTGTCGGTGCGCCGACCGGACGTCGCCCGCTGCCGAGAAGCGGGCGAGGGCCTCGCCTGGCTGCACCAGGCGGCGGAGGGGTTCTCGGGGCGCCGCGCCAATGATCTCGGTCAGGGCGCCTGGAACCGATTTTTCGCGCCGCTCGCGCCGGCGGCGGACGCCCTCAAGCCCGGCCTCGCGGCCGTGATCCAGTCGGACCTCGCGGAGCTGGAGGCCCAGTGGCCGCGGGACCTGCCCGATGGAATCGTCCACGCCGACTATTTTCCAGACAATGTCTTCTTCCTCGACAGCCGGTTCGCCGGCGCCATCGACTTCTATTTCGCCGCCTGGGACGCCCTGGCCTACGACCTCGGCGTGGCCCTGAACGCCTGGTGCTTCGAGCCCGACGGCGGCTTCAACGTCACCAAGGCCGGCGCCTTCCTCTCGGGCTATCGCCGTCGACGCGAGCTCGGCGAGGCGGAGGTGGCGGCGCTGCCGGTGCTGGCCCGCGGGGCGGCAATGAGATTCTTCCTCACGCGCCTGGCCGATTGGGGCGCGACGCCGCCCGGCTCCCTGGTGCGGCCGAAGGATCCCCTTGAATATGAGCGCAAACTCGCCATCCACCGCGAGGGGCTGGCCCTGATCGGACTTGGCGCATGAGCGACGGACGGACGGGCTCGAAGGTGGTCATCTTCACCGACGGCTCCTGTCGCGGGAATCCCGGCCCGGGGGGATGGGCCGCGGTGCTGAGCTTCAATGGCGCCGAGAAGGAGATCTCGGGCGGAGAGCCGGCGACGACCAACAACAGGATGGAGATGACCGCGGCTATCGAGGCCCTCAACGCCTTGACTCGCCCCTGTACCGTCGAGCTGCACACCGACAGCCAGTATGTGAAGAACGGAATCACACAGTGGCTGCAGATGTGGAAAGCGCGCGGCTGGCGCACCATGACCAAGGGCGCGGTGAAGAACGAGGATCTCTGGCGCCGGCTGGACGAGGCGCGGACACGCCATCAGGTCGACTGGCGTTGGGTCAAGGGCCACGCCGGCCACGAGATGAACGAACGCGTCGACGCCCTGGCGCGCCAGGCCATGGAGCGCGCCGAGGCGGCGATGAAGGCTTGAACCCTACTCGGCGGCGACGGGCTTGCTTGGCCGTGGCACGGGGACGGCCCCGGCAGGCGCCTCGCGCGGCGTGACGAGTCGGCGCAGCCACGGCGCCAGCCAGCGCTCGATATCATCCACCAGAGCGTAGACCGCAGGCACCAGCACAAGCGACAGCACGGTCGAGGTGATCAGGCCGCCGATCACCGCGACCGCCATCGGCTGGCGGAATTCCGAACCCTTGCCGAGCGACAAGGCCGTGGGAAGCATGCCGGCGGCCATGGCCATGGTGGTCATGACGATGGGACGCGCCCGCTCGCGGCAGGCCTCCATCAAGGCCTCGCGCTGCGAATGGCCCTCCCGCTCGCGCTCGATCGCGTACTCCACGAGCAGGATCGAGTTCTTGGCGGCCAGGCCCATCAGCATCAGGAAGCCGATCAGGGAAGGGATCGAGAGCGAGAGGTCCGTGACCAGCAGGAGGAACAGCGCGCCGCCGATGGCGGTTGGCAGGGCCGAGAGGATGATGACCGGTTTGAAGAAGCTGCGGAACAGCAGGACCATGACCGCGTAGACGAGGCCGATCGCCGAGAAGATCGCCACGACGAAACCGCCGAACAGTTCGGCGTAGGCCTTCTCCTGACCCTGGGAGGCGAGCGACACCCCCGCAGGCAGGTGCTGCATGATCGGAAGCTTGTGCACGCGGTTGATGGCGTCGCCGACCTGGGTGTCGCCGGTCGTGTCGGCCATGATGATCATGTTCCGCTTGCGCTCGAACCGGTCGATCTCGGCAGGACCGGCCTCGAACTGCAGTTGCGCCACGCTGTCGAGCGTCGTCGATCCCCCCGAGGCGGTCGGCAGGCGCAGATTGCGGATGATCGAGAGGTTCGTCCGATCCGCCTCTGGGAAGCGGACGCGTACGGGAATCCGCCGCTCGCCCTCGTCGAGCTTCGAGACGTTGGCGTCGATGTCGCCGATCGTGGCGACGCGCGCTGCGTCGGCGATCGCGGTGACCGACACCCCGAGCCTAGCCGCCTCCTCTACCTTGGGCCGCACGATGAGTTCGGGGCCGCTGGGCGGGGTCGACGGCCTCGGGTCGGCGATGCCCGGCACGGTGCGCATCTCGCGCTGAAGCTCCAGCGCGGCTTCCTCGAGGCCCACGCCGGTCTCGCTGGTGAGGATCACCTGGACGCCGCCCGAGCCGAAGCCGGAGATGTCGAACGACAGACGGACGTCGGGAATCTCGCGCAGCAGGGGGCGGAGGCGGTCGCGGATCTGCGCCACCTTGACCTTACGGTTCGGCTTCAGGATCGCCAGGACCGTCCCGTTGTTCACTCCCGAGTTGTTCACCATCCCGCCCGGCCCGGACGAAATGCCGCCGCCACCCACCTGGGCGAAGACGTCCTGCGTCTCCGGCTGGCGCGCCAGGAGCGCATCCACCTGTTTCACGGTCCGGCGCATGTCCGCCAGGGTCGTGCCAGGGGGAGCCTCGATGTTGATGTAGTAGTAGTTGGGGTTGCTCTCGGGCTGCACGCCCTTCTTGAGGGGAATGAAAAGGGCCACCGACCCGACGAACACGAACCCTCCGATAATCACCGCGACGATGCGGTGATCGATCACCCACGTCAGAACGCGGGTGTAGAGCGACGGCAGCGGCCTGCGGATCTTGGGCGTCTTCGGCGTGAGCAGGTAAGCCGCGAGGAGCGGCGTGAGCAGCCTCGCCACGACTAGCGAAAACAGAACGGCCACCGACACCGTGATGCCGAATTCGCGGAAAAACTGGCCCGGGATGCCGGGCATGAAGGCGACCGGCAGGAACACCGCGACGATCGCGAACGTGGTAGCCACGACCGCCAGGCCGATCTGATCGGCGCCTTCGATGGCGGCGCGGAATGGCCGAAGACCGACATAGACGCGCTTTTCGATGTTCTCGACCTCGACGATGGCGTCGTCGACGAGGATGCCGATCACGAGGGTGAGGCCCAGCAGGGTGACCACGTTCAGGCTGAAGCCGAACAAGGCCATGAGGGCGAAAGTGGGGATCAGCGAGACGGGCATCGCCACAGCGGTAATGGCCGTTGCACGCCAGTCGCGCAGGAACATCCAGACGACGAAGGCGGCCAGAATCATTCCCTCGAGCAAGGTGTGGGCCGTGGCCAAGAATGCCGCGCGGGTCTGGTCGACCTGGGAGTTGACCTTACGGAAGTTGACCTGCGGGTACTGCTTGCCGAGCTGGACGATCTCGGCGTCCACGCGATCCTCGGTGGAGACCTCGCTCGCAAGCTTAGTCTTCAGCACCGAGAAAGCGACGACCGGCCGACCGTCGAGAAGGGCGAAGGCGCGGGGCTCGGCCGCTCCGTCGCCGACATCGGCCACGTCGGAGAGACGCACGAAGCGTCCGCCGCCGGCTGGGATCGAGAGGTTGCGGATCCGATCGACCGTGACGGCCGCCCCCAGCACGCGCAGGATCTGCTCGCGCCCGCCGATGGTCACTCGGCCCCCCGGCGCATCCACGTCCGCCGCCGCCAGGGCGTCATTGACCTGGGAAGCCGTCAGCCCCTGTGCGGCGAGCCGGTCAGGATCGATGAGGACATTGACCTCGCGATCGAGTCCCCCGAGCCGCTGGATCTGGGAGACGCCCTCCTGGGCCTGCAGGTCGCGGGAGACGGTGTTGTCGATGAACCACGACAGCGCCTGTTCCGACATCGCCGGCGCAGAGACCGTGTAGGTGACGATCGGCGCGTCATCCATCTCGAGCCGCTGGACGATCGGCGGGTCGATCTCCTTGGGCAGGGTGTTGCGGATCTGGTCGATCTTCGCCTTGACGTCGTCGTAGACCTTCTGGGTGTCCTCACCCAGTTTGAATTGGATGATCGTCACCGACGTGCCCTGGGTCACGTTCGATCCGATCGATTCGACGTTGGAGAGCCCGGCCAGGGAGTTCTCCACAGGCCGGGTGACCTGCGTCTCCATCTCCGCAGGCGCCGCGCCGCTGCGGGTGACCTGGATCAGGACGGCGGGGAAGTTGATGTTCGGGTAGTTCTTGATCGGAAGCGCCGAGTAGGAAATCAGCCCCGCGATCACCGCGCCGATGAACAGCACCGCAACCGGCACCGGATTGCGGATGGCCCACTCCGAGATCCGGAAGCCGCCCCGGCGGGGATTGTCGGAATTCATGATGTCACCGGCCGGACAACGTCGCCCGGCACCAGCATGGCGCCGGCGCGCTCGACCACGTGCGAGCCCGCCGCGGGACCGCTGAGCAATTCGACATAGCCGCCGCCGCGTTGGCCCGTCGTCACCGGCACCCTCATCACCTTGTCGTTCGCGCCCACCACCATGACCGAGGCGCCGTTTGCATCATAGCGCACAGCCGTCTCGGGCACCGCATTGGCCGAGTGACTGATTCCCAGAAAGTTCGCGCGCGCGAATCCACCCGCCCGGATGTCCGGGCGCACCGGAAGGCTCACGCGCACGCGGCCCAGGCGCGTATTGGTGTCGACACCGGGGCTCACCAGCCGCACGACGCCCATCACCTCGGCCTGGTCGGCGAGGGTCACGCGCACCGCCATCCCGGGGCGGATCTTCTCGATATCCTGCTCGCTCACATCGGCGGCGAGCTCGAC
Source organism: Caulobacteraceae bacterium (assembly GCA_036488995.1). Lineage (GTDB taxonomy): Bacteria > Pseudomonadota > Alphaproteobacteria > Caulobacterales > Caulobacteraceae > Acaudatibacter. The sequence goes on along the minus strand of DASXGQ010000181.1, from coordinate 5,579 downwards.
CTTGCCGTCACGCGCGATACGGAACCACGGCGTCGTCCCCGCTCCCATGTCGCCGACCCTGACGTTGCGCTCGAAAACGAGACCCGCCTCGGGCGACCGGATGGTCATCAGACCCTCCCGCGTGCGCATGTCCTCCGCGGCGTCAGCCTGGGCGATGGCCTGGGCGCGCGCCGACTGCGCGGCGTAGCGACGCTCGTCGATCTGCTCCTGGGAAAGGATGCCTTCCTTGTCGAGACCCTTCACCCGTTCCGCTTCAGCGTCGGCCCGATCGGCGATCACGCTCTGCTGCTTGGCGAGCGCTGCTTGCTGTTCGAGCTGCGCCCGCAGAAGGGTGTCGTCCAGCTTGGCAATAGGCTGGCCAGCCTTCACCCATGTGCCTTCGTCCGCCAGGAGTTCCTGGACACGGTAAATCGTCAGCTGAGGATAGATGTCCATTTCCTGGAAGGGGACGAGCGGACCGGAAGCGACGATGCTCCCCTCGATCTCATGCGGGCCCACCGCAACGACGCTCACAGTCCGCGCCTGGGCGTTCGGCGACTCGGCGACCTTCTTTTCGCACGCGCCCAGCGCCAGCAGCGCAAAGAGACCAAGCGCCAGGCGCGGATACGTCACGGACACCCCTTTCATGGATTTTTCACCGTCTCGACCTGCGCAACCTGCGCCGGCCAACCGCCCCCCAGGGCCTTGTAGGTCGTGACCGCACGCTGCAGCGCTAACGTCTGCTCGGCGGTGAGCGCCGCGCGCGTCGTGCGCCAGGCTTGTTCGGTCGTCAGAGCCGTCGTCAGATCGTCCAGTCCCATGGCGTAGCGGCGCTGGGCCGCGTCATAGGCACGATGGGCGCGCGCCTCGCCATCAAAGAGGATCTTCACCGCCCGCTTCCCCGCATCCAAGGCGACCAAGGCGTTCTCCGCCTCTCCGTAGGCGGTCTGGACCGTCTTTTCGTAGGCGATCACCGCCTGCTCCATGCGGGCGTCCTCGGACTTGGCGTCGAACAGGAGCCGGGGAATGTCGAGCACGGGCTGGGAGACGCTTCCTGCGAGAGTCCAGTAGCCCACGCTCGTCGTGATCGATTCGGGGATCAGCGTCGCCGGCGGGATGAAGCCGACGCTTGGCTGCGTCGGGCTTTGCGCTCCCAGGGCAGGCAGCATCGTGAAGGTCGGAAAGAGCGCGAGGTGACTCAAGCGGTCCGTCCCAGCTTCCGAACGCAATCGCGCCTCCGCTTCGCGAATGTCGGGCCGACGTTGCAGAAGATCGCCCGGCACAGCCGCCGGAACGTCCGGCGCCTCGTCCGCATGGTCGCGCACCGGAATCGTTTCGGTCGCCGCGGCGTTGCGCCCGATCAGGATGAGCAGGTTGCGGCGAGTGGCGTGAAGCTGCGATTCGAGGTCCGTCAGCGTCGCCAGAGCCTGAGAGAGGTCGCCGGCGACGCGGTCCGCGTCGGACAAGGCTCCCAGGCCCCGATCGGCCTTCTCCTGGGCGATCCGCGCCAGATTGGTCTCGATACGCACGGTCTCCTGCGCGTCCTCGATCTGGATTTGCAGTCCCGTCGCCTGGAAGTAGTCGCTCGCCACATTGGCGGCGAGACTGGCGAAAGCCCCTTCCACGTCGAACTCGGTGGCGACGAAGTTCGCCCGGGCGATCTTCCGCTGCACGGCGAGGCGTCCGAAAACATCGAGCTCCCAGGAGACGTTCAGGCTGCCGCTGCGCGTGATGAAATCGCCGCCGATCGGGAACAGAGTGTTGGCGGAAGGGCCGATGTTGACCTCATGCTGCTTCGAAATATTCCCCCCGGCGTTACCGGTCGGGAAGGTGCCGGCGATGAGGCTGCTGCGGGTGGCGCCGGCCTCAACGAGGCGCGAATAGGCGGTCTTGGCGTCGGGCGCGGTGCGCAGCGCCTCGTCCTCGAGCGCGGTGAGCGCCGGGTCATTGAAGATGAGCCACCAGCGATCGAGCTGCTCGGTGGTCAGTTGCGGTCTGGAAGCTGGCGCTTCGTAGGCTCGCAGAAGGCTCAGGTCCGGCGCGCGCGGGTGACCGCCCACGCAGCCAGCGAGCAGCGAGGCGACAAATCCAGGTCCGAGGAAGCGTCTGAAGATTTGCATTGGCGCTCTAGCGACCGATTCCCCCAAATGGCCCAGCCCGCCAGCCGCTGCGACCAAGCTCAACCCGTAAGGGCGCAGATGTCTGGCACAAGTTAATATTCGTTCACGGCGCCTTGTCGCCGCAGGAGAGCTTTGGATGAAACCCAAGATTCGGATTGGGGTCGGAGGTTGGACTTTCGCCCCCTGGCGAGGAGCCTTCTATCCGCCCGAACTGCGTCAGGCCGACGAGCTCAGATATGCGAGTCGTCGCCTTGGCGCGTTGGAGATCAACGCCACCTATCATTCCCTGCAGAGCCCCGAGAGTTTCCGTCGCTGGGCGGACCAGGCTCCCGACGACTTCGTGTTCACGGTGAAGGGCTCCCGATTCTGCACGAACCGCCGCGCCCTGGCGGAGGCGGGAGAGTCGGTCGAGCGGTTCCTTGGTCAGGGCATGGCGGAGCTCGGCGGGCGGCTGGGGCCGATTCTCTGGCAATTCATGCCCACCAAGAAGTTCGACCGGGAAGATTTCGGCCGATTCCTCGATCTGCTGCCCGCCTCGCTCAATGGCCGCACGCTGCGCCATTGCATGGAGGTCCGAAACTCCAGCTTCGCCGACGAAGCCTTCGTTCGGCTCTGTCGCGACCACGGCGCTGCGATCTGCCTCGCCGATCATCCGACCTATCCCCTGATCGACGAAACCACGGCGGACTTTGCTTATGCGCGCCTGATGCGGCTGGAGGAGGAGATCCCGGCCGGCTATCCCGCCGATGCGCTCGACACATGGGCCGGCCGGCTCGGAGCCCTGGAGGCCGCCGGACGCCCGGTCTTCGCCTTCTTCATCGGCGCCGGCGGTGAGGGAAAGGTCCGGGCGCCGGCAGCCGCCGAGGCCCTGATGGGCCGCCTGGGGCAATCGCCTTCTCCAGACGCGCTCGACCTCCTGAAGGGAAGTCCGCGCAATGCCGCGAAAGCCAAAGGAAAGGATGCGCCGTGACCCCGGACGATCTGATGTTCAAGCCTGGCCTGATGAAGAACCATCGGGTGCTGGTCACCGGGGGCGGCACGGGTCTTGGAAAGGCGATGGCCGAGGCCCTGCTGATTTTGGGCGCGCAGGTCTACATCTGCGGGCGGCGCGGCGGGGTGCTGGACGCCACGGTCGCCGAGCTCACCGGCGCGCACGGCGGCAAGATGGTCGGGATCCCATGTGACATCCGGGTCCCCGAAGCGATCCACGACATGCTCGACCAGATCTGGGCCGACGGCGGCGCTCTTACCGGGCTGGTCAACAATGCGGCCGGCAACTTCATCAGTCGCACCGAAGACCTTTCGACCCGCGCCTTCGACGCGATCGCCAACATCGTCTTTCGCGGCAGCTTCTTCGTAACCCTCGACTGCGGCAAGCGGTGGATCGCCGAAGGCAAGCCGGGCTCTGTGATCTCGATCCTGACGACCTGGGTCTGGAGCGGGGGCCCCTACACCGTGCCCTCCGCCATGTCCAAGGCTGGCCTCAACGTCATGACCCAGTCGCTGGCGGTGGAGTGGGGGCCAAAGAACATCCGGTTCAACGCCATCGCGCCGGGCCCGTTCTACACCGAGGGAATGACAGCGCGGCTCAACCCCGGGGCGAGCGCCGACTCCTACCATTCGATGAGGGGCAACCCGATGGGGCGAGCGGGAGATGTCCGCGAGTTGGCCAACATGGCCGTCTGGCTGCTCCACCCCTTCTCCGCCTACGTGAACGGGCAAACCATCGCCATCGACGGCGGTTCGTGGAACGCGGGTGGCGGCGCCTTTTCATCGCTCCGCGACTGGACGGACGACGATTGGACGCGGGCGCGGGCCATGATCCGGGAAACGAACGAACAGGATCGAGCGAAGCGGACCGTCTGATTCTGCAAGGCGCGACGCTGGACAGGCGGCGCCCTTCGGTCGATCCTTCGGATGTCGGCTGAATTCGGCCGACGCGCCGGATGCGGTTCCCAGGAGGGATATGTCCGAAGTCATCTACATCGGGGCCGGCAAGCGCGAGCAGACCAAGGCCGCAAATCGTACTGCGATCCTTGAAGCGGCGCGCGAGGTTTTCGGGGAGATGGGCTTCGAGGCGGCCACGGTGCGCGACATTATCCGTCGCACCGGGCTCTCCGTTGGCGCCTTCTACAATTATTACCGTTCGAAGGAGGAGGTGTTCGACGCCCTCGCCGATGACGGCGCCCGGCGTTTCCGCCCGATCCTGCAGGCCCAGTCGGCCCAGGCCACGGATTTCGAATCCTATCTCCGCGCCGCCGTCACCGCCTATTTCGACTTCATCGCCGCCGAGCAGGATTCCTGGGGACAGGGCGCTGACACGGCGCCCCACGCGCGCAACACACCGGAGATGCTGGCCGTGTTCGAGGAGGTGCGAGCCGCATTCGCCGCCACCATGGATCGCAATCTCGCCGCTGAAGTGGACCTGGACTATCTGGCCGGCAGCGCCATCGCGGTGGCCCGGGAGGTAGGGGAACGGATGATGGCGCGCAGACCGGTGGACGTGGCGAGCGCGGCGGAATTCGTTGTGCGCCTGATCATGGGCGGCGTGCCGCACCTCCCGCGACTGGAGCGCTGAAAACCCCGTGAGAGCCCTCTTTGTCGAGCGGCTGGCGCCCGACTACGCCGGCTGCGTTCTGCGCGAGTTGGAGACTCCTGAGCCCGGTCCCGGAGACGTCAGAATCCGCGTGCGGGCCGCTGCGGTGAACTTCCCCGACCTGCTGATGACGCGGGGAGAATACCAGCACAAACCGCCCCTGCCCTTCATCCCCGGCCTCGAGCTGTCCGGGGAGATCGAGGCGATCGGGGACGGCGTGACCGCGTGGAAGATTGGCGACGCGGTGGTCGGCGGCGCCAGGTTTGGCGGCTTCTCGGACGTGGCTATCGCCTCGGCGCTCACCCTACGCGCCAAGCCATCGCGTCTCTCGTTCGCCGAGGCTGCGGGATACGGCGCGGCCTATCTGACCGCCTACGTCGCCCTCGTGCGCCGCGCGCGCGTCGAGCCGGGCGAGTGGGTGCTCGTCCACGGGGCGGCCGGCGGCGTCGGTCTGGCCTGCGTCGATCTCGCCAAGCATCTCGGCTGCCGCGTGATCGCCGCTTCGGCGTCCGATCCGAAGCTGGCGATCGTGAACGAGACCTATGGGCCCGACGCCTGCGTGAACGTCACCGGAGGCTTCCGAGAGGCGGTTAAGGAGATCACCGGCGGCCGGGGCGCGGACGTAGTCTACGACCCGGTGGGCGGGGACGTGTTCGACGAGAGCGTGCGCTGCATCGCCTTCGACGGGCGCCTGCTGGTGGTGGGCTTCACCTCCGGGCGCATTCCCAGCGTTTCGGTCAACATGCCGCTGATCAAGGGCTTCTCGGTCATGGGCGTGCGCGCCGGCGAATACGGCCGCCGTTTCCCCGAAAAGGGCCGCGAGAACACGGAAGCCGTCTGGGCCCTGGCCAACGAAGGCCGCATCCGCCCGCGCGTCCACGCCG
>DASXGQ010000148.1:0-31300 GCA_036488995.1 Caulobacteraceae bacterium | reverse complement strand
CCGGACTGATCTGGGACGCGCTCGGCGCCGAACAACGCTCCACCGCCGCCGAGCTTCTATGGATCGCCGAGAACGCGCCCGGCCGCGGATCGCGGGCGGACCTTCGGATCCTTCGCGACCTCATCCCCTGGGCCGCTCCGTCGGGCGATCCCTGACGAAAAGCCCCGCCGGGGTCGCCGGCGGGGCTGATCTTCGAAGGCTCGAACCGAAGGTTCAGATCGCTTCGATCGGGGCGGCGCGGCGGCGAAGCACCGATCCCATCATCCCCATGCCCAGGATGATCATGGCCCAGGACGCCGGTTCGGGGACGCCAGCGATGGGCGCCGGCGAGGACGAGAACGAGCCCCCGGCGTCCATGCTGAACGATTCCAGCGCATCGGTCCCGAAGGCTTGGGAGCCGAGGCCCTGGCCGGACGCCGTCTGACCGGAGGTGAAGTTCAGCGCCGAGCCCAAGCTCGACGTCGGGGCGAACTTGAGGAAGTCGGAGGTGAAGGTGAGCGTGCCGCCCGAGCCGTTGCTCACGTCGAAGCCGCCGCTGGTCGAGCCCTCTGCGCCCGACAGGGTCCCGCCGCCGAACGTGCCGGAAAGCAGGACCGAGCCGGCCGCGAAGGTCTTGCCGTTCAGGCTGATCGGCGCGGTCGAGGTGATCACGAACTGACCGCCGATGCCCTGCTGGATCGCCTGGCCGAATGCGGCCTGGGCGGGCGTCGAACTCGAGCTGGTCCAGGTCAGGTCGGCGACGACGTTCTGGACGGCGCCGTCAACGCTCGAGCCGAGATTGATGAACGAGAAGTCCACCTCTGTCGTGCCCGCGTTCGTCGATGTCGACGTCGGGATCGAGAAGAACGACGAGTTCGCGCTGCTGTTCTGCGCGCTCGCATTCTGGAAATAGAAGTTGTCGCCGCCCAGCGCCGAGAAGGTGGCGAAGGTGGTGACCCCTGCGTTCGCGCTCTGGGCAATGCCCATGCCGATCAGCGCCGCGACGGCAGTCGCAGCAATTTTCGTGCCCATCATACTGATTACCCTGACTGTTTTTGAATTCTCCCCTCGTTGATTCAAAACTAACTAAACCTTGACCGAACCGCAACGTCGCCCTGGCCAACCCGCCCTCGAGTACGCTCGCCGGCCAGGCCCGCGCCGCCGCAGAATGCGGGAACCAATCCGCACGATGTTGTTTTAAAAAGCAGTTTTCGACAGGGGGCGGCAGGAATGAAAAAGGGGGCGGCCGCGCTCGACCGCCCCCAAGGACTTTGCAGATCATGTGCGGCGCCGCGCCGCAGGCTAAGCTTCCGTCAGGGAACTTCGGCCAGGGCCTCGCCGAGCGTCTCGACGATGTGCTGGATGTGGCCTTCCTCCACGATCAGGGGCGGCGAGAAGGCGAGGATGTCGCCGGTGACGCGGCCGAGAAGGCCTTTGTCGAAGCAGCGCTGGAAGACCTCCATTCCCCGCGCTCCCGGCGCGCCCGGCCGCGGTTCGAGCTCGATGCCGGCGACCAGACCCAGATTGCGGATGTCGATCACATGCCGCGCGCCCTTGAGCGAGTGGACCGCATCGGCGAACAGGCCTTCCAGGCTGCGGGCCCGCTCGAACAGCCCTTCGGCCTCATAGAGCTCCAGCGTCGCCAGACCGGCCGCAGCCGCCAGGGGATGGCCGCTGTAGGTGTAGCCGTGGAAGAAATCGATGCCCGCCGGGCTCGAATTGAGCACCGAGTCGTAGATCTCGCCCCGCACGGCCACGCCGCCCATCGGCACCGCGGCGTTGGTGAGGCCTTTGGCGCAGGTGATCATGTCCGGCGTCACGCCGAAGCGCTCGGACGCGGTGGCGTAGCCCAGCCGCCCGAACGCGGTGATCACCTCGTCGAAGATCAGCAGGATCCCATGACGCGTCGCGATCTCCCGCAGGCGCTCGAGATAGCCCTTGGGCGGGACGAGCACGCCGGTCGATCCCGCCATCGGCTCGACGATCACCGCGGCGATGGTGTCGGCGCCATGGAGGGCGACGATCCGCTCCAGATCGTCGGCGAGGTTAGCGCCCGTCTCCCTCTGGCCGCGCACGAAGGTCCCGCTGGCCGGGTCGTGGGTGTGCCGCAGGTGATCCACTCCGGGCAGCATCGGCCCCCAGTGGCGGCGATTAGGACCGATCCCGCCGACGCTGATCCCGCCGAAACCCACGCCATGATAGGCCCGCTCGCGACCGATCAGGCGCGTGCGCGAGCCCTGGCCGATCGCCTTCTGGTAGGCCAGGGCGATCTTCAGGGCGCTGTCCACCGCCTCCGAGCCGGAATTGCAGAAGAAGACGTGATCGAGCCCGAGCGGAAAGATCTCGGCTACGCGTCTGGCCAGTTCGAACACCAGCGGGTGTCCCAGATGGAAGGTCGGGCCGAAGTCGAGTTCGCCGGCCTGGCGGCGGATCGCCTCGACAATCGGCTCGCGGGTGTGGCCGGCGTTGACGCACCAGAGGCCCGCGGTGCCGTCGAGGACGGGCCGGTCGTCGGGCGTGTAGTAGTACATGTCCTTGGCCCGGGAGAGCAGGCGCGGCTGCTGCTTGAACGCCCGGTTGTTGCTGAAGGGCATCCAGAAGGCTTCGAGCGAGTTGCTGCGCGGCGCGTCGTCCATGGCTTGGTCCTGTTCTCCCTCCCGCGGTCGGAAGGGTGGCCGCGCGGAGGCGGCCGGGTGGGAAGGCGATCGGGGGGCGCGCGAGACGCCAGAGAGGCTGGCGCTCACTCACCTGTCCGCTCGGCGGACGCCGTCCCATAGCCGGGGCGGCGCGCCGTCGCTAGAACCGATAGGTCGCCGCCATCCCGATCGTGCGGGGCCGAAGCGTCTCGGCCTCAAAGAGCAGGGTCGCCGCATCCTGGTGCTGCAGGTTGAGTTGCGGATGGGCGTTGGCGAGATTGTTCGCGTACACGGCGAGGTCCCAGCGCTGGATCGTCACCTCCGCCCGTGCGTACAGCGTGTTCACCGGAGGGTTGGGTCTCAGGCCAGGATCGAAGAAGGCCGTGTTCGGGTCTTCATTCGGGATTGGGCGCGTGCGCCGGCTGTTGAAGGAGTCGTCGAGCCGCACGAAGGCGTCCCGGTTGAGCACTTGGAAGTTGTACTGGGCGCCCAGGGAGACGGTCCAGGGTCCCGCGTCGGAGACGATGCCGTCGCCCCTGACGTCGAGCACATCGCCGTTGGCGTCGAGCGCGGTTGTCGTGAAGTAGGCGTCCGTGTAGCCGACGGCCAGGTCGAAAATGAGATGACGCGTAGCCTGCCACTGGCTCTGAAAGTCGAAGCCCTTGCTGATCGCATCGCCCGCATTGGTCGTAAACTGAACCCCGCAAGATGGTACGTAGAAAGCCTGCTGAATGTTCGACCAGGTTATGTAGAACAGACTCGCCTGCATATTCAGCGTGTGAGACAGGAAACTATCCTTGGTCCCGACCTCGTAATTCCAGACCGAGTCTGAATTATACGAGGTCGGGAAGCCGGGGCCACAAGCCTGCACCGGCAACGGCGGCGTGGCGCCCCCGATGCGGAAGCCCTTGGCCGCCGTGAAGTACACCATGTCGTCGGGCGTGATCTGGTAGGTCAGGCTGACCTTGGGGGTGAACGGATTCTCGCTTTGCGCGCCCGTGGAGACGGCTGGTAGGCCCCCGTTGTCGAGCAGGTCCTGCGGCCCGTCGTTGGAGTTGATGAAACGGAAATTCGTCCAGGAGTAGCGCAGCCCGATTTCGATGCGGAACTGCTTGGTGATGGCGTAGGTCGCATCGGCGAACAGCGCTTCCTGCCGGTCCCGGGCGCGCGTGTTGTTGTCGTAGTCCACGCCTCCGGGGAGCAGGTCCTCGCCCCAGGCGGTGAGCATGTCCTCGCCCCACAGGTCCTGGGTCAACTGCGGCAGTTGCGGATCGAAGATCTGTTCGTTGCTCTGCTGGCGATTGTATGAATAGAAGAATCCCGCGGACCATTGCAGCCTGGAGTTGCTGTCGGTGGAGACCACCCGCACCTCTTGAGTGAAGTTCTGCTGCGCGTTGGTGATCGTGTTGCTTGCCACGTACCCCGCAAGAAACGGATTCTGCGCAACGTTCCGCCCTGTGGCGGTCAAAAGCGGATAGAAGTTCTGGCAGTTGTTGCTGCAGGGCGTGCCCTGTGGATCGGACGGATAGCCGAAGATGCTCAGCTGATTCGGGTCACTCGTCAGGTAGTGCTGGAAATACGACAGGTTGTAGAGCGTCCCTGAATAGCCGCTCACCCGCTCCCGACGATCGTAGTACGAGGTGTTGGAGATCACCTTTACTGGCCCGGCGTCCCACTCGACGCGGACGGCGGGCAGGACGAAGTGGTCGTTGTCCGGCATCCGGTCGGGCGTGCCATTGCGGAACAGCCCATTGCTGGGGTTGGAAATGCTCACCCAGTACTCGTCCTGCTGGTTCTGATCGCGAACCTGGTAGTTCACGCTCGGGGTGATCTGCACCTGCGTGATCGGGGCCCAGGTGAGGGCCGCGCGAAGCACATAGGTGTCGATCCAGTTGGCGTTCTTCTCGATTGGCTGGAAGGTCTGGTCGTCGACCCAGTCCACGTATCCGCCGTCCCGCCTCGCCCAGGCGCTGACGCGGAAGCCCAGCTTGTCCTGCACGATCGGGCCGCCGGCCGCTACGCCGCCCTCGTAGCTCGGCGCGCCGTCCTGGGTCCACGACACCTCGGTGTGTGCAAAGCCACTGTAGCTGGTCAGACTCGGCTGATTGGTGATGTAGCGGATGGTCCCGCCTTCCGAACCCGCTCCGAAGAGCGTTCCTTGGGGGCCGCGCAGCACTTCGACTCGGGTAAGATCGAACACGACCGGCAAGGCATTATTCGCATTCAATCCCAGATTACGCGCCTGAATCGGCGTGTCGTCGATATATATACCGGTCGTGCTTGAACCTGCCGTCGACTCGATACCCCTTATGGATATGTCGTGACTGTCACTGTTGTAGCTTATTCCAGGGGTATACTGGACAATGTCTGCGAAGGTCTTGATATCAAGCGCCTGCATCCGCTGACTTGTGAAGGCGGTGATGCTTTGCGGGACCTTACTGAGACTCTCCTCCCGCCGGGTCGCGGTCACGATGATCTCGCCGATCTGCGTGATGCTGCTCGCGGAGGGAGCGGGCGGCGTGTCCGCTGGAGCGGCGAGTGCCGCGGAGACAAGCGCGATCGGCGCCAAGGAAATCCCGAAGACCCAAGCCTTACGACGCGCGCTCATGCCACGACGCCCCCCAGTTGTTATTGGTGTTGAAGTTCGACTCATGCGCTCCTGTGGTCAAGTCGGCCTTCGTACAGAGCGCGGCGAGGCTCCGGAGGACCCGGCTTGGCGCCCGCTAAAGGTCGGCTATGCTCGGAGTATGGGCGAGATGAAGCAGCTCGGAGGGGTGACCGGAGCGCTGCCCGTGCGTGGACCACGCTCCGCCAAGGCGCACGCGCCCCGCGTCGAAACCGCCGCAGGAGACCCCGCGACGAACGCAAAGCGCTGGGCGGCCGAGCGCGGCGTGACGGAAATCGAGTGCCTGGTCCCGGATCTGGCCGGGGTCGCGCGCGGCAAGATCATGCCGGCGCAAAAGTTCTTCGAAGACACGGCCATGGCCCTGCCCTCCTCGATCTTCATGCAGACGATATCGGGCGAATATCCGGAGGAGACCGAGGACTTCCAGTACGACCCCTCGGACGGTGACATTCAGCTTCGCCCCGACTTCGCGACCCTCACGCTGGTGCCGTGGGCGCGCGATCCGACCGCCCAGGTGATCCACGACGCGGTGTATCACGACGGCAGGGCGGTGGAGATCGCGCCTCGGCAGGTGCTCAAGCGGGTGATCGACCTTTTTCACGAGCACGGCTGGAAGCCGGTCGTGGCGCCCGAGATCGAGTTCTATCTGGTCAAGCGCAACACCGATCCCGACTATCCGCTCGAACCGCCGATCGGTCGCTCGGGGCGGGCCGAGGCCGGACGGCGGTCCTATTCGATCTCGGCGGTCAACGAGTTCGACGCCATCTTCGAGGACATCTACGCCTTCGCCGAAGCCCAGGCGCTGGAGGTGGACACCCTCATCCACGAGGAAGGCGCCGCGCAGATGGAGATCAACCTGCGCCACGGCGATCCGCTGGCGCTGGCGGACCAGGTCTTCCTGCTCAAGCGCACGATCCGCGAGGCGGCGCTGGCCCATGACATCTACGCCACCTTCATGGCCAAGCCGATGACGCACGAGCCAGGTTCGGCCCTGCACCTGCACCAGTCGATCGTCTCCATCGAGACGGGCCAGAACATCTTCACCGACGCCGAGCAGCGGCCCACCGCCGAGTTCTTCCAGTTCCTCGCCGGCCAGCAGCGATACCTCCCGGCGGTGACCTGCATCCTTGCGCCCTACGTCAATTCCTATCGCCGGCTGGTGAAGGGCCTCTCCGCGCCCGTGAACGTGCAGTGGGGCTACGACAACCGCACAACCGGCCTTCGCGTGCCTCCCTCCTCGCCTGAGAACCGGCGGGTGGAGAACCGCGTCCCCTCGTCCGACGCCAACCCCTACCTCGCGTTGGCCGCGTCCCTGGCCTGCGGCTACCTCGGCCTCACACGCAAGCTCACGCCTAGCGGGCCCGTGTCGGGGACGGCGCGCAGCGAAGGCTTCGAACTGCCGGTCGGCCTTCTGGAAGCAGTGGAAACGTTCGAGGAGACCGAGGAGCTCTCCGAGGTTCTGGGGCGCAACTTCGTCACCACCTTCGCCGCGGTGAAGCGTGCCGAGTTCGCAACGTTCATGCGCGTGATCAGCCCTTGGGAGCGCGAGTTCCTGCTGCTCAACGTGTGAGCCGCGTGGCTCGCGCGCGCCTGCGGGACCTGGGGATCGTCACTGGCGCTCTCCCGGCCGGTCGGCACAACGCCATCACCGACGTGACGGGCGTCACCGTCGGCTATCGCAGCCTGATCGCCGACGAACCGCACGTCGTGCGAACGGGCGTCACGGCGATATGGCCGCGCGGCCCGGCCACCTGGTCCGACGCCGTGTACGCCGGCGGCTTCTCGTTCAACGGCAACGGCGAGATGACGGGCATGGCCTGGATCTCCGAGCAGGGCCTGCTCGCCTCGCCGATCGGGATCACGAGCACCCATTCCGTTGGAGCCGTCCACGAGGCGATCTGCCGGCTGGCGGTGCGCGATGGCGGGCCTTCGGAGTGGATGCTGCCGGTCGTCGCTGAGACCTATGACGGCTGGCTGAGCGACCGCGCCGCCTTCGCCATCACTCCGCAGATCGCGATGGAGGCCTTCGATTCGGCGTCGGACGCGCCGCCGGCCGAAGGGAACGTGGGCGGCGGGACGGGCATGATCTGTCACGAATTCAAAGGCGGAACCGGGACGGCCTCGCGCGTGGTCGCCGCCGAGGACGGCCCGTGGACCGTCGGCGCGCTGGTCCAGGCCAACTACGGACTGCGGTCGGGCCTCCGGGTCGCGGGCGCGCCGGTGGGGCGTAGGATCGATCACGAGATGGTCCCCTCCCCCTTCGCGGTAAGGCGCGACACGGGTTCGATCATCGTGATCCTGGCCACCGACGCCCCCTTGCTACCGATCCAGTGCCAACGCCTGGCCCGTCGCGCGACCACGGGCCTGGCCTGGGTCGGCGGGTATGGGGGCAACGGTAGCGGCGACATCTTCCTCGCCTTCGCCACGGGCAATCATCTGGGCGACGCCAGGCGGACGACCGATGTCCGCATGGCCGCGCCGGAGGCCCTCAGCCCGCTCTTCCACGCCGCTGCGGAGGCGACCGAGGAGGCGATCCTCAACGCCCTCGTCGCTGCCGAGACCATGACGGGGTTCGCGGGTCACCGCGTGCAGGCGATCCCACACGATCTGCTGAAGAAGGTCGCGCTCAGCTCGGCCTGAGAGGGAGCTCAGAGCGCCAGCAGCTCTCCCACCGCCCTATGCGCCTGGTCGATGGCGCAGTCGGTGTAGGCGGCCGCTCCCGCGTCGGAATTGGCGATGGCGATCAGGCCAAAGCGCTGGCGGCCGATCTCGTTGGGCGCCTGGCCGGGCGGATAGACCTGGCCCCACAGCGGGTTCCATTCGGGCGCATAACCGTGCGGCCAGCGGTTCACGGTGATGGCCGTGATGTCTCGGGCGGGGTCAAATCCACCACCCTGGAGGGTGCGTCCCAACTGGGCGCGGATCTCCCGCTCGAACGTATCGAACGACGTCGTCATCAGCTCTGCGCGGCCCGCCTTGTTCTGCTCGTGCTCGGACAGGCCCGGATGGCAGGGCGTACGGGTCATGCGGATGAGGATCGGCTGCTCCGGATCGCGCGCCGCGGCATAGTCGCCGATGTCTACCGGGGGGTTGAGTTGGAACGAGGTGTGATAGCCCCCCGGAGCGGTGATTCCGGAGACGCCCAGCTTTTGGAAGGCCGTCCAGTTGCGCAGCGCGACCGTCGTGTAGACCAGCGGCGTCTTGACGATCTGGTGCAGCGCCGCCTTCTGAGCCTCCGGCAGCTGCGGACAGATGTACGGGATCATCATGTTCCACGAGGCCAGGATGCAGGCGCGGCCGCGCACCCGCAGCACCCGGTCCCCGCGGACATAGGCGATCTCCACCCCGTCCGGATGGCCGACGTCGCCGAGGTTCCTCGCGCCGACGCATGCGCTCGAGAGCCGTATGCGCACCGGGTTCTGCGGCCGATCCAGCTGGGCGTAGTCGACGCGCGTCGTGACGACGTCCCGGCAGTCGCTGCCCGGCACGGCGGCTGGAACGAGGTCCCGCACCAGAAGGCGGGCGATGGTCGCGTTCCCATCGGGGAAGTGGAAGGTGTAGGAGCCGCCCTGGCTGTAGCCGGCGGGTGTGTAGCTCATTCGCGGCGCCGGGCCTGGATCGAGCTTCAACCCCTGGAAGCCCGGCATGAAGAAGCCCCAGCAGTCGAGGGCCGAGACCGCGTCTATCCCCACGCCCCATTCGCCTTGGGTGTGCGTCTGGTAGAAGGCGAGGACGAGCGGGTGAACCTTGGCGACCTTGCCCAGGTAGTCGCGGTAGCTCATCCGCGAGAGGGCGTCCTTCTTCTGGGCCGAGGTGAGGCCCGGCATGTAGTCGACCTTCGCGGTCTCGATTCGGACGATGTCGTCCCTCGCCTGCTGCGGTAGTGGCGCGCGTGCGGCGAAATCGGGCCACGACCCGCCTGTCCCGTAGTAGAGACTGGGCGCCCCGGTCACTAGGGCGTCGGTTCCGAAGGTCTCGCGATCAAAGAACACGCCGTGGCCGAGACCGAGGTTCCGGTAAATCTCATTGTGGTCGGAGGTCCGGCTGAGGCCTACGGGATCGATTCCCAGGGACTGGATCAGACCGCCTGCGACGGCGCTGTAGGGCCGCGGGCTGTCGATCTCCAGGGTGCCGCCGTTCATCAGATGCAGCCGGCCGCCCAGGTGGAATTCGTTGCGCTTGGCGTGGCCGCCGAAGTCGTCGTGGTTGTCCAGGATCAGGATCCGGGCGGAGGGGCGCGCCTGCCGATAGAAATGGGCCGCTGAGAGGCCACTGATCCCGCCGCCGACGATGATCAGGTCGTAGGTCTCGTCAAGAGTTCGACCTGGCCCTTCATCCGACCAGAAGTTTCCGTCCCGCAGCCGGTGGGCGTTTTCGAACGAGCCCGGATGGCTGCCGCGCATGCCGGTGAGGACCGGGGGATAGTAGCCCGCGAGGTCCTGCGGCCAGGCGGTGTCGGCCGCCTTCGCCGACAGCCCCGTCCCAAGCGAGCCCACCGCCACCGCGGCGCCCTGCAGGAAGTCCCGACGTCGGATCGGCCGGTCCATCCCGAGAGATTTGTCGTCGTTGTCTGCGCTCATCGAAGCCTCTGGAAGTCCAGGGAAATCAAAGCCGATCTCGTAATGCGTACCAGAGCATGCCCATCACGTGGAGAGGGCCTCGAACGGCCTCCCCGCCTGGGAAGGGCGCCGGCGCCAGGGATGCAAAACGTGCAAAGCGGTCGACGTCGCAGCATACCGCCTCCACCGCGAGCTTTCCCGCCAGGGTCGAGAGCAGCACGCCCTGGCCCGAATAACCGTGAGCGAAGACGACCTCGCCATGACGGCCAAGATGCGGCAGGCGCGAGCGGGTGATCGAGACCAGGCCGCCCCAAGCATAGTCGATGCCGACGCCTTTCAGTTGGGGAAACACACGCTCCAGGTGAGGGCGCACGAAGGTTGCAATGTCCGCCGGCGGATCGGGGGTGTAGCGCTCCCCTCCCCCGAAGATGAGCCGGCCGTCACGGCTGAATCGATAGTAGTTCACCACGAACCGGCTGTCGGAGACCGCCTGGTCGTGGGCGATGATGGCCGCCGGATCGGCCAGGGGCGCAGTGGCGGCCAGATAGTTGGCCACTGGCATGATCCGCCGCTCCACGGCTGGGTCGATCCGGTGCAGCAGGGCGTCGCCCGCCAGCATCGCCTGCTTAGCCCGCACGCGCAGGGCGCCAACGCGGACCTCGACGCCTCCCGACGCCTCCTCGAGCGCTGTAGCCGGCGAGTCCTCGAAGATCGTTGCGCCCCCCGCCTCGGCCGCGCGCGCCAGACCAAGCGCATAGTTGAGCGGGTGCATGTGGCCGCCCAGGTGGTCAACGAGGGCCCCGTGATAGTCCGTCGCCACCTCCGCCCGCGCTTGAGCGCTGGAGAGCACGTCGACATGCGGATAGGCCATCTCGTCCGTCAGGCACTGCGCCTCGGCCTCCATCCATCGCACATCCGATGGCTTGGCCGCGCACTGGAAGTGCCCAGTGAGCCTCAGGTCGCAGTCGATCGAATGGTGAGCGATCAGTTCGAGCACGAGCCCGCGCGCCTCGAAGGCGAGGTCCAGCAGGGCGCGCGCTCGGTCCAGGCCGAGTTTGTCGCGCAGCTCGACCGCGCCCTTGCGCAGTCCGGGGATCATCTGGCCGCCGTTGCGCCCGGACGCGCCCCAGCCCACGCGCCCGCCCTCCAGCAGAACCACGGACATGCCGCGTTGGGCGGCGTGGAGCGCGGCGGAGAGGCCCGTGCACCCGCCTCCCACGACGACGAGGTCGGCTTCCCGGTCTTCGGTCAGTGGCGGGCGTCGTTGTGCGGAATTCGCCGTTGCGGCGTACCACGACGCCGCCATTCCGAGCTGGTCGTTGAAGCCCAAGCTCAGACTTTCAGGAGCAGGTGGTCCCGCTCCCACGAGCTGATCACTCCGCGCCAGGCCTCGAGCTCGGCCTCCTTGATCGAGACGAAGGCGCGAAAGAAGGCCTCGCCCAGGATTTCCCGGACCGGCGCGCAGGCGGCGAGCCGTTCCATGCCCTCCTCCAGGTTCTGCGGCAGGGTTCGCTGGCGAAGATAGGCGTTTCCGGTCTCCGGCGCCGAAGGTTCGAGGCCCTGCTCAATTCCCAGCCAGCCGCAGATTAGCGCCGCGCCCATGGCGAGGTAAGGATTTGCATCGGCCCCAGGCAGCCGGTTCTCGATTCGCCGGTTCTGGCGATCGGAGATGGGCAGGCGAAGCCCGCAGGACCGGTTATCGCGACCCCACTGCACGTTGATCGGCGCGCTGTGGCTGGGCCGCATGCGCCGGAAGGAATTCACGTTCGGGGCAAACAGGGGGACGACGCTGGGGAGATAGGCCTGCAGGCCGCCGATGAAGTGGGCGAACAGCGGACTGTCTGCGCCATTGGCGATGGCGAACAGGTTCTCGCCAGCCGTGTCCTCGACCGAGATGTGCAGGTGCATGGCGCTGCCGGGCTGGTGCTCCATCGGCTTGGCCATGAAGGTGGCGTAGAGCCCGTGGGCCAGAGCCACCTGGCGGACGATGCGCTTGAACACCAGGACCTGGTCGCACAGCGAGATCGGATCGCCGTGCAGGAAGTTGATCTCGAGCTGGGCAGTCCCCGACTCGTGGATCATGGTGTCAATTGCCAGCCCCGCGATCTCCGAATGCTCATAGATCGCGTCGATGATCTCCTCGTACTCGGTCACAGCTTCCAGCCCGTAAGGCTGGGGCGCGGTCTCCGCCCGTCCAGACCGTCCCACTGGCGGCGTCAGCGGCAGGTCTGGATCGGTGTTCATCGCCGTGAGGTAGAATTCCAGCTCGGGGGCGATGACCGGGCGCCAACCCTTTGAGGCGTAGAGATCCATGATCCGCCCGAGAACGTGGCGGGGAGAGACCGTCCAGGGTGAGCCGTCGGCGTGGAGCGCATCGGCGAAGACAAAAGCAGTCGGGGTGTTGAGGCCAGGAGCCACGCGGGCGGTGCGCACGTCCGGCCGCAGGACCATGTCGGGATCGGAGAAGGACTCGGGGTCGTCCTCAGACCCAGCGTAATCCCCCGTCACGGTCACCTGGAACACGCTGCTGGGCAGGCGCAGGGAGCCATCCTTCAGCGATTGCAAAAGCTTGGCGGCTGGCAGGACCTTCCCCCGCAGCACCCCATTGATGTCCGGGACGAGGCACTCGACCTCCGCGATCCCCCGTTCGCGCACCCACGTCGCCAGATCGTCCATGACATCTCCGAAGCGGCGCTTTGGCCTCTTGTGATGGCCTGCGCCCCGCGCAGTCAATGTGCAGCCCTGTCCAGGCCTCGTTTTCAGTCAGACCTCATCTCGAGGCGACCTGCGCGCGCGCCCGCTCGCCTCCCGCTCGTATTGGATGACCGATTCGACGGGATCGATGGCGTAGAACGGCGAGAGCGGAGCGCTCCGCAGGATGTCCCGGAATGTCTTGCCGGCCGCAAATCCTCGCATCAGCGAAGTCCGCGCTGCAAAGCTGGACAGTCCTTTGAAGCCCCACCATTCACCGCCGTAGAACCACGCCGACGCCCTGGCGCAGGCGGCCAGGTCGGCCTGGAGCGTCCATAAGCGTCGTCGATAAGTCCTTTGCGCATCGCGTCCTTCACGCAGTTCGCCGACGATGGCCTCGGCGGCCAATTGCCCGGACTTGATCGCGTTGTGGATGCCCTCGCCGAGCAACCGCTCGGCCGCCCCCGCCGCGTCTCCGACCAGGAGCACCCGACGCGCAGGCGTGTAGGCCTCGCCTCCGACGCCGAGGGGGTGACCCACGATCCGCCCCACATTGTTCGTTCCCAAGGCGCGTCGCGCATAGGCGACGACGTCCGCCGCGGTGAACGTCGCCTCGGGACTACGTGCGTAGAGGCCGATGTTGAGGTGGTCGCCCTTGGGGAAGATCCAGCCATATCCGTTCGGGACGTATGCGAAATCGAACCGCATCAGACGCGAGGCTTCGGCCGCGCAAACCTCGACGCGACCCTCGAACGCCCAGGCCTGGTCCACGCGGGCGGCTCCGATCAGCTTTCGGACGCGGCTGTTGGCGCCATCGGCTCCAACGAGGAAAGGCGCGCGAAGAACCTCCCCGTCCGTCGTGGCGAGGGTGACCCCTGAACCGTCCTCGATGATCTGCGAGACGCCGCGGACAATCTGAAAATCGGCCCCGCGGTTTCGCGTCGCCTCAAGGCAGAAGGCGTCCAGATCCTCGCGCACCGTCATCGCCGCGATCGGATAGCGGCTCGCAAAGCGGCGTTCGCGCTCACCCCTGAGGCTCACCTCCAAGTCGCGCGCGATGGATTTGACTACGGGCGCGATGGAGTAGCGCAATCGCTTGAGCGCCTTGACCGTCACCGCGCCGGCGCAGGGCTTGGGCCTCGGAAACGACCGGCGATCCAGCAGGCGCACCGAAAGGCCGGCGACCGCGAGGTCGTAGGCGGCCGCGCAACCCGCCGGTCCAGCGCCGACAACGATGACGTCGAGCCGTTCTATCGATCCGGCCCCACCTTCGCCGACGGACCGGACATGGTCCGTTCTCGAGCCTGTCGATTATGACGCTCGCGACCCGGTCCACAAAACCTCGGTTTGCGGAACTAGGCCGCGAACTTCTCCGCCAGGATCGGAGCCGCCTCGTCCAGGGCTCTGCGGATGGTCCCCAGGACTTGGTCGATCTCTGCGTGGCTGATGATCAGCGGCGGGCTCATCACGATCGTGTCGCGAATGCCGCGGACCATAACTCCATTGGCGATGCACAGGTCGCGCACGACTGGGCCGGCATTGCCCTCCTTGCCGCCGAACCGCGCACGGCTCGCTTTGTCGGCGACGATCTCCACCGCACCGATCAGCCCCAGAGACCGGGTCTGGCCAACCAGGGGGTGGTCGGCCAGAGCCGCCAGACCCCTGGCGAGATACGATCCGGCGTCCTCGCGGGACCGGCGGACGAGGTCCTCGCGCTCCATGATCTCGAGGTTCTTGAGCGCCACGGCTGCGCAGGTGGGGTGCCCCGAATAGGTGTACCCGTGGACAAAGTCCGTGTCGGCGGCTCGCAGGGTGTCCACGATATGACCCGCCACCCCCACCGCCGACATCGGCAGGTAGCCAGACGAGATCCCCTTGGCCATGGTGACGAGGTCGGGCGTGACGCCGAAGTGCTGAAAGCCGAACCATTGGCCGAGGCGTCCGAAACCGCAGATCACCTCGTCGCAGATCAGCAGGATGCCGTACTTGCGACAGATCCTTTCGATCTCCGGCCAGTAACTCGCCGGCGGAATGATCACTCCGCCCGCACCCTGCACGGGCTCGGCCATGAAGGCGGCGACGCGCTCGGGGCCGACCTCCAGGATCTTCTCCTCCAGAGCCCGGGCCGCGCGCAGGCCGAAAGCCTCCGGATCCTCTCCCGGATGCTCGAAGGCGTAGGGCTGCATGATGTGCTCGATGTCGGGCAGCCAGGGACCGCCCTGCGCCCTCATCGCTCCCATGCCGCCCATGCTGACGCCGCCGATCGTCGAGCCGTGGTAGCCGTTCACGCGGCCGATCATGACCGTCCGATGCGGTTCGCCCTTCGCTTGCCAGTAGTAGCGGGTCATGCGCAGCGCTGTGTCTACGGCCTCGGACCCGGAGCTGTTGAAGAAGACGTGGGTGAAGGGCGGGCCGAGGAGCGAAGCGACCTTGGCGGCCAGCTGGACCGTCGGCGGCGCGGCCGTCTTGAAGAACGTGTTGTAGTAGGCCAGCTCCGTCATCTGCTCGTAGGCGGCGCCGGCGAGTTCCTCGCGACCATGGCCGACCTGCATGCACCAGAGTCCGGCCATGGCGTCGAGCAAGGTGTTCCCGTCGCCGTCGTGGATCCAGCAGCCTTCCGAGCGCGTGATGATCCGGCTGCCGCCCATACGCTGGAGCAGGGCGTAGTCGGCCTGGGCGGGAAGATGGTGCGCGACGTCCAGCCGCCGAAGTTCGGGAATGTCGTAGTTGCGCAGGGCGGCGGGCATACGTCCTCCTAGGCTGTCGTTTCGAAGCGCTCCCCGCGCAGGGCCCGACCGAGCAGGCGGAACACGAGCTGCGAGGCTGCGTCCTCCTGCGTACGCCATTCGGGGTGCCATTGCACAGCCAGTATGGGCGCGCCGCCGACCCGAGCGGACACCGCCTCCACCAGACCGTCCGGCGCACGCGCTTCGACCGCCAGATCGCGGCCGAGGCGCTCGACGCCCTGGTAGTGGACGGAATTGACCGTCATCCGGTTGCCGCCGCTGGCCTTGGCGAGCACCCCGCCAGGCGTAAGGGCGACCTCGTGGCGGTGACAGAACATCGCCTCCAGATCGGCGTCGTCGGGCGCATGGTGGGCGAGCGCCTCAGCGGCGCCGACCTCGCGCGTGAGGGAGCCGCCGAAGGCGACGTTGATCTCCTGAAAGCCCCGGCAGATGCCGAACACAGGCTTTCCTCGCGCGACCATCGCCTCGATGAGGCCCAGCGCCACCGCATCGCGGCCGGGATCGAACGGGCCGGCCGCATCGGGCGCCGCTTCGCCATAGCGGGCCGTCTCAATGTTCGAGGGACTGCCCGTGAGAAGCAGGCCGTCCAGCCGCGCGGCGACCTCGTCCAGGTCCATCAGCTCCGGGATCGCAGGCGCGAGCAGGGCCGAGGCGTCGGCCCAGGCCATGGCGGCGCGGACGTAGCGATCCATCACCGCCTGGGCGGTTTCGCTGCCGACCTGGCGATTGCAGCAGGTGATGCCGAGTACTGGCCGGCTCATGGAGTTTCCTTCCTGGAGGCGTGAGGCCTCCCTCTCATCTCAGCAACAGGCACGGTGCGCCCGCCTCCCAGGTCAGCCATACCGATTCGTCCGGGCGGAAGTCCGTATCGCGCCGGCCACGATTGGGATGCTGAGCGCGAATGATCCGTCCACTCGGCAGTTCGGCCTCAACCACCGATGCGACCCCCAGATAGGTCGCCCGACGCACCACCGCCGGAGCGGCGCGTGGAGGCTCGGCGCGCGCCGCCGAGGCTTCGTCCTCGCCGTCGCGGGGCCACAGCTCGATCGCCTCCGGCCGCAGGGCGATCCAGACGGCCTGGTCGGTGTGAACTTCGGCCTCTGACGGCACATCCACCGGCGCCGGCAGATCGGCGCACTGGACCCGCACGCGATCGCCCCGCGTCTCGACGACGACGCCCTCGAAAAGGTTCACCTGTCCGATGAAGTCCGCGACGAAGCGGGAGGCGGGCCGCTCGTAGATGTCCGCTGGCGGAGCCAGCTGCTCGAGACGGCCCTCGTTCATCACTGCGCAGCGGCTCGCCATGGCGAGGGCCTCCTCCTGGTCGTGGGTGACCATGAGGAAGGTGATCCCGACGCTCGCCTGCAGCTGGGCGAGCTCGGCCCGCATCGCTTCGCGCAACTTGGCGTCGAGGGCGGAAAGCGGCTCGTCGAGCAGCAGCACCCGTGGCCGCTTCACGAGCGCTCGCGCCAGGGCGACCCGTTGACGCTGCCCGCCCGAAAGCTGGTCGGGACGCCGTCCGCCCAGGCCCTCCAGCTTCACGAGAGCGAGCGCTTCCTCAACCCGCCGCCGCCGCTCGGGCGCGGCGACCCGATCGATGCGAAGCCCGAACGCCACGTTCTCCGCCACGCTCATGTGCGGGAAGATGGCATAGGACTGAAACACCATGTTCACCGGCCGCTTGTTCGGCGGCGTCAGGCTCACATCGGCGTCGTCGATGAGGATGCGCCCCGAGGTGGGCGTCTCGAAGCCCGCCAGCATGCGCAGCAGGGTGGTCTTGCCGCATCCCGATGGCCCAAGAAGGCAGAAGAACTCCCCCTCCCCGACCTCCAGGGTCACATCGTCAACCGCCACCGTGCGGCCGAACGCCTTGCCGACGCCCTCGAAGCGGATGATCGGTCCGTTCACGGAAGAAGCCCCTCCCCCGCCTGCGGCGTTTGCGTCACGCCCGGGCCCTGTAGCCACAGCGCCAGCGCCGTCAAGGCCACGGTGATCACGATCAACAAGGTCGACGCCGCATTCACCTCTGGCGTCACCGAGAAGCGCACCATCGAATAGACCTTGATCGGAAAGGTCGTCGTATCCGGACCGGATGTGAAGAAGGTGATGACGAAGTCGTCCAGGCTGAGGGTGAAAGCCAACAGCGCGCCGGCGATCAGCCCCGGCTGCATGTGTGGGACCAGCACCTCGCGGAAGATCCGCCACTCTCCGGCGCCGAGGTCACGCGCCGCCTCCTCCAAGGACCTGTCAAACGAGGCCAGGCGCCCACGCACCACCACCGCCACGAAGCTGAATGAGAAGGAGATGTGGGAGATGATGATCGAGCCGAGGTTCAGCGGCCAGGGCGCCTCGGTCGGCCAGGGCAGCACCTCGGTGAAGAAGACCAGCATGGCCACGCCCATGCAGATCTCGGGCACGACGATGGGCAGGCCAAGCGCGCCTTCCAGGGCCGGCTTTCCGGGGAAACGGAACCGCCACAACAGCAAGGCCGTCATCGCGCCGAGCACAAGACTGACGACGGTGGAAATGAGCGCGATGGTGAGGGAATTGACGAAAGCCTGAATCAGGTCTGCGTCGGCGAAGGTCAATGCGTAGTATTTCAGGGTGAAGCCACGCCAGACGATGTTCCGCTTGCTGTCATTGAAGCTGAACGCCATCAGGGTGATCAGCGGCGCGTACAGGAACACTGCGACAGCCGCCAGCCAGGCCCGCAGCGGCCAGCGGCGCAAGTAGTCGAGCGGTCCTGGCGGCGCTCTCACGTCGGGCTCCGGCGCCGACCGGCGAACGCCTGCGCGGCCATGGCGGCGAAGGTCAGGTACATCAGCAGGAACGAGAGGGCCGCGCCGAAGGGCCAGTCGTCGGCGGCCTTGAACTGCCGTTCGATGACGTTGGCGATCATCATGCTCGACGGCCCGCCGAGCAGGTCGGGCGTCAGATAGGCCCCTACGGACGGGATCAGGGTCACCAGCACGCCCGAGACGACGCCGGGCATGGCCAGGGGAACCACGACCTTTGCGAAGGCGCCCAGGTGGCTGGAACCAAGATCTAGGCTGGCCTCGATCAGGGAGCGGTCCAGCCGGTCGAGCGCGGCGTAGAGCGGCAGGACCATGAACGGGAGTTGGACGTAGACCAGGCCGAACACCACGGCGAAGTCGTTGTGCAGCATTTCCAACGGCGTGAAGGCCGGCATGTGCAGCCCGGCGATAGCGGCGATCGCCGTGAGGCCCTTCCATCCGAACCCGAGGATGGCGTTCACATAGCCCTCGGTACGCAGCACGGCCATGAGGGCGTAGGTCCGGATCAGCAGGTTGGTCCAGAACGGCAACATCACCAGGAGCAGCAGCCAGGCCTTCGTCCTGGGGCTCGCAAAGCTGATCGCCACCGCCACAGGGAAGCCGACGATCAGGCACAGGAGCGTGGTCAGGCCGGCGAACCACAGGGATTTGCCGATGATCCCAAGATAGAGCGGCCGCAGGGCGTGGGCGTAGTTCGCCAAGTTCGCGTCCACGGAGATGCGCGTGAGGTTGACGTTCTGGCCGAAGCTGAAGGCCCAGATGATCGACAACGGGACGAGGAAGAAGACGACAAGCCACAGCACCGGCGGCGCGCCGAGGACCGCGAACACGCCGCGCGAACGGCCGACCGGCTCATCCATGGGAACACTCGTGGGCCGTCCCTCCCCTTCCGGGGAGGACACCGCGCTTGTCCTTCCCCTTCTGGGGAGGGTGGTCGAGCAACGCGAGACCGGGTGGGGAAGTCTGGATCATCCCTGGCGTGGCGGTCCGTCCCCAGGATTCCCCACCCGGCTTCGCTCCGCTCAGCCACCCTCCCCGGAAGGGGAGGGACAAATGGCCGGAGCCCAGCCTCATGCCGCGAAGATCCGCGTGACGGTTTCGTCGAACAGGTGGGCTCGCTCGAGGCCCTCGAAGTCGGCGTATTCGCAGCGCGCCATGACGGCCGGCGGCGGAAAGATCACGGGATTGTCGCGGTAGTCCGCCGGCATCAGCGCCAGGGCGGCCGCGTTGGGCGTGGGGTATTTGATGGTCTGGTAGATCTCCGCGCCGTTGTGGGCGTCGAGAACGAAGTTGATGAACCGGTGCGCATTGTCGGGGCGCCGAGCGCCGGCAGGGATGCACAGGCAATCGGAATTGAGCAGGCTGCCCTCGCGCGGGACGACGAAGTCGAGATCGGGATCCTCGGCCATCACCTGGGCGATGTCGCCGTTGTACTCCATGACGATGTCGATATCGCCCGACAGCAACAGGTCCTGCCCCTCGTCGTGGTGGAAGATCTTTATGTTCGGTTTCTGGCGGATGTACATCTGTGCGACGCGATCGATCACCGGGACGGGGATATTGCGCACAGAGTAACCAAGGTACTTGGCGCCCAGCTCGATCATGTCGTCGGCCCTGAGAAGACGCCGATCCGCCCCTTGTAGCGGTCGCTGTCCAATACCCATCTCCAGCTGTCGGGGACGCCGTCCATCTTCGACTTGCGGTAGCCGATCCCCAGCACCAGCCAGGTGTAGGGCATGGACCATCGGCGGCCCGGGTCGAACGGCGGGTCGCGGAAACCCGGCAGCAGATTCACCCGGTTCGGGATCTTCGACAGGTCCAACTGCTGCAGCAGGCCGGCGATGCGCAGGCGCGTGACGTACTCGTTCGAGGGCACGATCACGTCGAACCCAGGATTCCCAGCCCGCAGCTTTGCGAACAGCTCGTCGTTGGAGGCGAAGAGGCTCATCTTCACCGCGATCCCCGTGGCCTTGTGGAAGTCGGCCAGGGTCGTCGCCCCCATGTAGGTGTCCCAATTGTACAGGTTGAGCCGCATAGGCTCCGCGCTACCCGCGACAGCCTCATCCTTTGCACACCCCTCGAGACCGCCGAACGAGATCCCCGCGGCCGCCGCGCCGAGCGCCGCCAGAAGGGAGCGGCGGGTCGTGCGCGGTCGTGCGGGCGGGCCTGGGATCATGCGTTCTTCAGGCACCAGTCGTAGTCGAGGGGCTGGACGACCTCGAAGAACCTGTCCTGCTCCGTTCGCTTGACGGTGCAGAACATGTCGACGAAGCGGCCTCCGAGGTAGTCGCGCATGACGGCCGATCGATCGAAGGCATCGGTCGCGGCGAACCAGTTCGAGGGCAACCTCAGGTCCAGCTTCGCCGCCGCCGCATAGCCGTCCCCCACCACAGGAGGCCCAGGGTCGATCGCCTTGGCGAGGCCGTGGTGAACGCCCGCCAGCAAGACCGCCAGGGCCAGATACGGGTTGGCGTCGGCGCCGGCCACGCGGTGCTCGATGTGACGGGTGGACGGCGGGCCGGCGGGAACGCGCAACGAAACCGTGCGGTTGTTCACGCCCCAGGTGGGCGCCACGGGGGCATAGGAGTTGGCCCGGAAGCGTCGGTAGGAATTGGCGTTTGGCGCGAAGACAGCCATGCCATCGGCCAGAGTCGCCTTCATTCCCCCAACCGCGTGGCGGAGCCGGTCAGTCCCCGCGGGATCCTCGCTGGCGAAGATGTTCGCGCCCGACTGGTCCTGGACGCTCACATGCAGGTGCAGGCCGCTCCCAGCCCGCCCGGTGAAGGGCTTTGCCATGAAGGTCGCCTCGAGCCCATGTCGCGTCGCCACGCCCTTGGCGATCCGCTTGTACATCGCCGCCTCGTCCGCCGCCCGAAGCGCGTCGGGGCCGTGGCGAAGCGTGAGCTCCAGCTGGCCAGGGGCATATTCGGAGATGGCGCCCTCCAGCGGCACGCCCTGCGCGTCGGCCGCCGCCCAGAGGTCGCGCAGGAACGGCGCCTGATCCTCGAGCTCGCGCAGGCCGTAGACGCCATGCAGGGTCGGCCGCTCGCCCGTTCCCGCGGCGCCCGCAAGCTCGATGCCGCCGGCAGCCGTGCGTGCCGGGTCCACCAGATAGAACTCCAGTTCACAGGCCACCACCGGCGTGAGCCCGTCAGCGGCGAAACGATCCAGTACGCGGCGCAGCACGTGTCGTGGGTCGAGATCGTTCGGACGTCCGTCGAGCTCATACATCGACGTGATGACCTGTCCCGTATCGGCGCCTAGCCACGGCGCGGGGACCAGGGTGTCCGGAGCCGGTCTCGCGAGGCGGTCGGCGTCGCCGTCCTCCCAGACCAGCCCCGTCTCTTCCACATCCTGGCCGGTGACGTCGCAGACCAGCACCGAACCGGGAAGGAAGCGGCCATATTCATAGACCGCCATCAACTCGTGCCGGCGGAGCCGCTTGCCCCGCGGAACACCCGACATGGCGGTGAAGAGGATCTCGAAGACCTCTATCTGCGGGTGCTCGGCAAGAAACCGCCGCGCCTCTTCGGGGTTCGCGCAAGCTTCGGCGGTCGTCGTCATCTGCGATCAGTCACTTGGCGGCGCCTTCGAAGTCAAGGCGTCGGCGCGGCGGAAGCGTCACTGGGCTCTCGAGCACGGCCTGCGGCATAAATGCGAATGAGTTGCAAACGCGCTGGAATCGTCTAGAAGCCAAGCATCGACGCCCCCCGAGAGTCCGCGCCGCCTCATGTACGTCTGTAACTGCAATGGTATCCGTGAGCGCGACGCTCACGCCGCAATCGCGGCTGGCGCAAAACGGCCGGCGGAGGTTTTCCACCGTTGCCAAGCGACGCCAAAATGCGTCAAGTGTGTGCGCGATATCCGACGGATGATCGAGGCAGCGGAAGAACCTCTGCTCCGGGACGCCGGATAGGTAGAACGGCTGGATCCCATGCGGCCGCAGGCGGGTGTCATCGCCGTGCTGAATGACGTCCTCACCAATGAGCTGACGTCGGTAAACCAGTATTTCCTGCACGCCCGGATGTACCAGAACTGGGGCTACGAACGCCTCGGAAAGCTGACCTACGACGAATCTATCGGCGAGATGCGGCACGCCGATATGCTGATCAAGCGGATCCTGTTCCTCGAAGGCCTTCCCAATCTCCAGGATCTCCACAAGCTCAGCATCGGCGAAACCGTCCCGGAGTGCATTGCAGCGGATCTGGCGCTGGAGAGCGCGGGGCGAAGGACGCTCGTGGCGGGGATCGCCCACTGCGAGACAGAGAAGGACTACGTCAGCCGCGAGATCCTTGAACGGATCCTGGAGGACACCGAGGGGCACATCGACTGGCTGGAGACCCAGCAGAACCTGCTGGCGAACCTGGGCGAGCCGAACTACCTCCAATCGGCCATGGGGGAATTGCCGGAAGGCGAGGACTGAGCCGGCCCACGGCGCCTGGCGAAACGTCCGCGATCATACTGATCGTTCCTCTCGTGAGACGCTTCGGAACGTAGCCGGCTCTTCCGGCGTACTTCGCCGTCGAATATTCCGAACCCAGCGGGGCGCCCAAGCCTCGCACCCGACAGGAGTTCAAGATGGCCAGGGTGCTGGTGCTCTATTATTCGAGCTATGGGCATGTGGAGACGATGGCCGGCGCCATTGCCGAGGGCGCCCGCGGGGCGGGCGCCACGGTCGACGTCAAACGCGTTCCCGAGACGGCGCCTGAGGAGGTCGCCCGCACCGCCCACTTCAAGCTCGACCAGGCCGCGCCGATCGCACAGGTCAGCGATCTTGCCGACTACGACGCGGTGGTCGTCGGGGCGCCGACGCGCTTTGGGCGCATGCCCTCGCAGATGGCGGCCTTCCTCGACCAGGCCGGCTCCTTGTGGATGAGCGGGAAGCTGAACGGCAAGGTCGGGGCAGCCTTCACCTCTTCGGCCAGCCAGCACGGCGGCAACGAGATGACCCTGTTCTCGATTATGACCAACCTGCTCCATTTCGGCATGGTCATCGTCGGCCTGCCCTACAGCCACCAGGGGCAGATGACGCTCGAAGAGATCGTCGGCGGCGCGCCCTATGGCGCCACGACCATTGCCGGAGGCGACGGCAGCCGCCAGCCCAGCAAGATCGAACTGGCCGGCGCCCGCCACCAGGGCGAGCTCGTCGCCCGCACGGCGGCAAGGATCTTCG
Organism: Caulobacteraceae bacterium; assembly: GCA_036488995.1. Classification (GTDB taxonomy): domain Bacteria; phylum Pseudomonadota; class Alphaproteobacteria; order Caulobacterales; family Caulobacteraceae; genus Acaudatibacter. The sequence goes on along the minus strand of DASXGQ010000148.1, from coordinate 8,094 downwards.
GCTAGAGCAAACGGCGGCCCTTTCGATCCGGGACCGCCGCAGTCTATCCTTCCGGCGAATAAGAGGAGGAAGCGATGGCGGATTTCGGCGGCGAACTGGAGACCTTCCGCGCGGAGGCGCGCGACTGGCTGCAGCAGAACTTCCCGGCCGCCCTGCGCAACGACCCTGCCATCCAGATCGCGGCGATGATGGGCGAGCGGCCGAGCGAGGACGCCGAGCTCTGGCGTCGCCGCATCGGCGAAAAGGGCTGGGGCACGCCCACCTGGCCAAAGGCCTATGGCGGGGGCGGGCTGTCGCGCCCAGAGGCGAGGGTGCTTGCCGAGGAGATGGCCGAGATCGGCGCCCGCAATCCCATCGGTGGCATGGGCGTGATGATGCTCGGCCCCACCCTCCTCGAATACGGGACCGAGGAGCAGAAGCAGCGCCACATCCCGTCAATCGTGACGGGTGAGCTGCGCTGGTGCCAGGGCTACTCGGAACCGGGATCGGGATCCGATCTCGCCTCGCTGCAGACCCGCTGCGAGGACATGGGCGACCACTGGCTGATCAACGGCCAGAAGATCTGGACCTCAGGCGCCAATCTCGCCGACTGGTGCTTCTGTCTCGTCAGGACGGACACGGCGAAGAAGCACGAGGGCATCAGCTTCGTCCTGATCGACATGCGGACGCCCGGCGTGGAGACGCGGCCGATCCGCCTGATCAACGGCGCCAGCCCCTTCTGCGAGACCTTCTTCACCGACGTGAAGGTCCCCAAGGAGAACCTCGTCGGCCGCCTGAACGGCGGCTGGACCATCGCCAAGCGCCTGCTGCAGTTCGAGCGCGAGAACATCTCGGCCAGCCTGGGCGGCGGCAATCCCGCCCTCGGCCAGACCGCCAGCGTCGATGCCCTGGCCAAGCGCTATGTCGGCCTGGGCGAGGACGGACGGCTGGTCGATGCTGATCTACGCAGCCGGCTCGTGATCCATCAGATGGAGGCGAGGGCTTTCCAGCTCACGACCCGCCGCGCCGCGCTCGAGGCCAAGTCGAACCAGGGTCCCAGCGCTGCGACCTCGATCATGAAGTACGCCGGAGCGAAGATCGCCCAGGACCGCACCGAGCTGGCGGTCGAGATCATGGGCGGACAGGGTCTCGGCTGGGAGGGCGAGGGCTTCGAACCGGCGGAGCTCAGCACCGTCCGCGCCTGGCTTCGTTCCAAGGCGAACTCGATCGAGGGGGGCACCTCGGAGATCAACCTCAACGTGGTCTCGAAGCGGGTGCTCAACCTGCCAGACCCGAAATAACCCGGCGCCCTTTCCTTGGACCGCCGGCATCCTGCCGGCTCTTTGCTTTGGTGCGACGCAACGCCCGGACAGAAGAAGAGCCGGCAGGATGCCGGCGGTCCGGAAGAGGGCCCGTTGGCTAAACGCCGCGGAGGGTCGACTTGTGACGCGCGGACGGCGACGATAAAAGGCGCCCCCGATTCAGGCCGCGGAGCCGATGACCAAACCCATCTTTGTGCTGAGCGGGCCGAACCTCAATCTGCTCGGCTTCCGCGAACCGCACATCTACGGCAAGGAAACCTTGGACGACGTGCGGCGCCGTTGCGAGGCGCGCGCCGCGGCCCTGGGGCATGCCGTGGAGTTCCGTCAGTCGAACCATGAGGGCGTGCTGATCGACTGGGTGCAGGAAGCGCGAACCGCGGCGCTCGGGCTGGTGCTGAACCCTGCGGGCTATGGGCACACGTCCATCGCCTTGCTGGACGCGCTCAAGGCGCTCGAGATCCCGGTGATCGAGTGTCACCTGTCGAACCCGGCGGCGCGAGAGCCATTCCGCCGTCACAGCTATGTTTCCCTGGCCGCGACGGGCGTGATCGCCGGATTCGGGCCGGCGAGTTATGAATTGGCCATCGAGGCCGTCGCGAACCTGGCCAGCGGCGCCTGACGCGGCGCCCTGCACAACAAGAGGCGAGACAACTTCCCATGTCGAACAGCGAGGAAGACGCGCACCCGGCGGATTCGTCGGTGGACGCGCGGCTGGTGCGCGAGCTGGCCGATGTCCTGAACGAGACGGGTCTGACGGAGATCGAGGTCGAGCGCGGAGACCTGCGGATCCGCCTGACCAAGAGCCTGCCGCCTGCGCCCATCGCCATGGCGCCCCAAATGGTCGCGGCGCCGCCAGCTTACGCCCCGGCCGCGCAAGGCGCTGCACCTTCGGCGCCCGCGCCGTCCGTCCCGGCCGGCGAGGTGATCAAATCGCCGATGGTGGGTACGGTCTACCTGCAGCCCCAGCCTGGGTCGCCGCCGTTCGTTCGCGTCGGGGAAAGGGTCGACGAGGGCCAGACCCTGCTCCTGCTCGAGGCGATGAAGACCATGAATCCGATCCCGGCGCCCAAGTCGGGCGTCCTTGTCGAGTTCCTGGTGGCGGACGGCCAGCCGGTGGAATACGGCGAGCCGCTGCTGGTCATCGGCTGACGAGGAATGTTCGAGAAGATCCTCATCGCCAACCGAGGCGAGATCGCCCTGCGGGTGCATCGCGCCTGTCAGGAGATGGGCATCCACACGGTGGCGGTTCACTCCGAAGCAGACCGTTCCGCCATGCACGTTCGCCTGGCCGACGAGAGCGTCTGTATCGGACCTGCGCCGGTGGCGAAGAGCTACCTCAACATCCCCTCCATCGTCGCCGCGTGCGAGATCACCGGCGCCCAGGCGGTGCACCCCGGTTACGGTTTCCTCTCGGAGAACGCCCGCTTCGCCGAGATCCTCGACGCCCACGGCTATGTCTTCATCGGCCCACGGCCCGAGCACATCCGCGTCATGGGCGACAAGATCGCGGCCAAGCGCACGGTGAAGGCGGCCGGCATCCCGGTGGTGCCCGGATCCGACGGCGCAGTGACGAGCGAGGCCGAAGCCATCGCCACGGCCAGGGAGATCGGCTTTCCGGTGCTGATCAAGGCCTCCGCCGGGGGCGGCGGACGCGGCATGAAGGTTGCGCGCACTCCGGAGGATGTCGTGGAAGCCTATGCGACCGCCCGCGGCGAGGCCAAGGCGGCATTCGGCGACGACGCCGTCTACATGGAGCGATATCTCGCCGCCCCGCGTCACATCGAGCTGCAGGTGGTGGCGGACTCGTTCGGCTCAGTCTGTCACCTGGGCGAGCGCGACTGCTCGCTGCAGCGCAGGCACCAGAAGATCCTCGAGGAAGCCCCCTCCCCCGTCATCGACGCGGCTGCCCGCGCCAAGATCGGCAAGATCGTCGTCGATGCGGTCAAAGCGATCGGCTACCTCGGCGTCGGCACCATCGAGTTCCTTTACGAGGACGGCGAGTTCTTCTTCATCGAGATGAACACCCGCCTGCAGGTGGAGCACCCCGTCACCGAGGCGATCACCGGCATCGATCTCGTGCGCGAGCAGATCCGCATCGCAGCCGGCCTGCCGCTGTCCTTCACCCAGGACGAGGTGGTGTTCGAGGGCCACGCCATCGAATGCCGCATCAATGCGGAGAATCCCCGCACCTTCGCCGGATCGCCTGGCGTGGTGACCGACTTCCACGCCCCAGGGGGCCTCGGCGTGCGGCTCGATTCCGCGCTCTACGCCGGCTATGCCATCCCACCCTATTACGACAGCCTCGTCGGAAAGCTGATCGTACACGCCCGTGACCGCGAAGAGGCCATCGCCCGCATGCGCCGCTCGCTCGCCGAGATGGTCGTCGGCGGGATCGAGACCAACATCCCCCTGTTCCAGGACCTGCTGGTCGAGCCGGACATCGTCGAGGGCCGCTACGACATCCATTGGCTGGAGCGGTGGATCAAGGCGCAGGGCTAACGGCGCCTCCTTCGCCCTTGACCTTCGGCTCCGGGCCGGCCACCCCCTCTGTGAATTCCCCGGAGGAGGAGACGGACCATGGCTGACGACAATCACGACCTCAGGAGCCAGGCCAGCGCCATGGACCTCGAGGCCGAGCTCAACAACCTCGGCATGTCCAAGGACGCCCGGCCGCTGTTCGAAGCGGTAAAGCGGCACATCGCCGAGAACGTCGCCCCGATCAGCGAGGAATTCTATCGCCTCGGCGAAGGCCGTGCGGACCGGTGGAGCTGGGCGCCGGGACAGCTCGAGCTGCTGCAAGGCGCGAAGGACAAGGCCAAGGCGGCTGGCCTGTGGAATTTCTTCCTGCCGACTTCGGAGATCGGCAAAGGCCTCACCAATCTCGACTACGCCTATATCGCCGCCGAACTGGGCAAGAACCCCCTGGCCTCCGAGAGCCTGAACTGTTCGGCCCCCGACACGGGCAACATGGAAGTGCTCGAGCGCGTGGGCACGCCCGAGCAGAAGGAGAAGTGGCTGAAGCCGCTCCTCAACGGCGAGATCCGCTCGTGCTTCGGCATGACCGAGCCGGGGCTCGCCTCGTCCGACGCCAAGAACATCGCCACGCGGGCCGAGCTCGTCGGCGACGAGTGGGTCATCAACGGCGAGAAGTACTACATCTCCGGAGCGGGCGATCCGCGCTGCAAGATCATGATCTGCATGGTCAAGACCAGTCCCGACGCGCCGCGCCAGTTCCAGCAGTCGCAGATCCTGGTGCCCATGGACACGCCCGGCCTGCAGGTGCTGGGCCCGATGAACGTCTTCGGCCATGACGACGCGCCCCACGGCCACATGCACATCAAGCTCGACAACGTGCGGGTGCCCAAGGAGAACATGCTTCTGGGCGAGGGCCGCGGCTTCGAGATCTCGCAGGTGCGCCTGGGTCCGGGCCGTATCCACCACTGCATGCGCTCCATCGGCCAGGCCGAGCGGGCGCTGGACCTCATGGTCAAGCGCGCCACCAGCCGCGAGGCGTTTGGCAAGCCGCTGATTCAGCTCGGCAAGAACCTCGAGGTCGTCTCGCGCGCACGGATCGAGATCGAGGCCATGCGCCTGATGGTCCTCAAGGCCGCCAAGGCGATGGACGTCCTGGGCAATCGTGAGGCCAGGGTGTGGGTGCACATGGTGAAAGCCATGGTCCCAGAGCGGGTCTGCAAGATCATCGACGAGGCGATCCAGATCCACGGCGCGACGGGCGTCTCGCAGTGGACCCCCCTCGCCCAGATGTACACGGGCCAGCGGACTCTGCGGATCGCCGATGGGCCGGATGAGGTCCACCACCTGGTTGTCGGCCGCGCCGAGCTCAGCCGGCACTGAGGCCCGGCCGCGGGTCCTCCCCCACGCGTCCCGTGGAGGAGGGTCCGCGCCGCCGAAGTCCTCCAGCGAAGCCTTTGCACAAGAGAGCGCAAGCGCGCCTCTTGCGCATCGGCGGTTCGCAACGAAGTGTTCAGAACAAGTTGGAGGGCCCCATGACGAGTTCGCGGACCTTATTGGCGGGGCTGGGCCTTACGCTCGCGATCGCCGCCTCGGCCATGGCTCAACAGACGGCGCCATGGAATTCGATTCCCGGACCGCCCCCGGCGCCATGGAATTCGAGCGCCGGACCAGAGAATGGGAATCCCGGCCCGCCGTCCGCGTCCGAGCCCACCGCCCAAGCGACCCCGCCCCCGGTGCAGGAATCGCCGTCGTCCGCGCAGCCGGTGATCGACAGCCAGCAAGTTCGGACCATCACGCGCCAATTCCAGACCGCGCTCAACCGGCTGGGCGGCGTCGCCCAGATAACCGGCTGCGGTCCTGTCCTTCATATCCAGCCACCGCAGACCGGAGGCTATGTTGAAAGCTACGGCGGCGTCTGCGAGGTCCAGGTGGCGGACCGACGCCTGCAGGCGGTGATCTGCGACGACAGCAAGGGCGGCAAGTTCAGTTTCTCCCTCGCCGCCATCCGCGACCTGGACGCCGTCGGCCGGTTCATTGCGGCCAACTGCTCTCCCGGCGGGGGCTGAGCTATAGTCGCACGGCCTTGAGCGCCTTCACCGCCGATGACCTGATTGCCTGCTACGAACGCGGCGTCTTCCCGATGGCGGACGCGCGCCAGGATCGGCGGCTGTTCCTGGTCGACCCCACTCGTCGGGGGATACTCCCGCTCGAAGGACTGCAGGTCTCGCGGCGGCTCGCCCGGACGGTCCGGTCCGACGCCTTCCAGGTGCGTGTGGACACGAATTTCGCGGCCGTGGTCCAGGCCTGCGCCGCCCCGGCCCCCGGGCGAATGGAGACCTGGATCAACCATACGATCGAGCGGCTCTGCATCGAACTGGCCCGTCGGGGCGTCGCCCACAGTGTCGAAGCATGGCGCGAGGACCGGCTGGTCGGAGGCCTCTATGGCGTCGCCCTGGGGGGCGCCTTCTTCGGCGAGAGCATGTTCTCGTTGGAGCGCGACGCCAGCAAGGTGGCGTTGGTCCACCTCGTGGCTCGGCTTCGGGCGGGCGGCTTCGCCCTGCTGGACACCCAGTTCGTCACCGAGCACCTGATGCGCCTCGGCGCTGTGGAAATCGATCGTGCGGACTATCGGCGGCGCCTGTCGATCGCCCTCGGCCGACGGGCGAGATTCCTCGCCCTGCCTCGCTCGATTCCCGGGTTCGAAGCCTTGACCTACGCCGTCGGCGCGGCCGTTCCCTCGCAGGACTCCAGCCAGGCGTCGTAGACGGGATGCTGCAGGGCGTGCACGTCCGGCGCCTTGGCGAACATCCAGCCCTTGTAAATCTGCCTCGATCCCACGACGCCACCGGCCGCGCCGATGTCCGCGTCGATGATCACATAGGCCGACGGTCTCGGGTCGGCGGACTGCGGCGCCCAGGTCTGACAGGCGCGAACCTGGAAGACGAGGCTCTTGTACCGGACACGGCGACCGATGGGGGCCTCGAAGCGCAGGGTTTCGGCGGTCACCTTGTCCAGGACGCGAAGAATCGCGGTCGGGCCCCGATCCGGCCGCGGAGGACCGGGAGGCGTCACGATCTTCGGCTTCGGTTTTTCTTCCGCTGCTTCGGGCTCCGACTGGGCTTCAGCCATGGGCGGAGGCGCGACGACCGGTCCGAGCGAAGGCGGCGGGGGCGCCTGGGAGACCGGCGGCAAGGGTTGCCCAGGCGGAGGCGGCTGAGCCACGGCGAGCCCGGCCCCGAGCGCCGCCAGGGCCACGGCCGCAGCTAGGCCTCGGGCGGTCAGTCGGGGGTCCACGGCTCGTAATCGGCAGTCGCCGCCTGACGCTCCCCGCCTCGGGCGAGAGAGCCCTTGGGCCGCCAGGCCCAGATCGTGCCGGTGAGATTGGGAAGGTGATCCTTTTCCCAGTCGCGGCGCTTCAGCGGCTCGCGTGTGGGCGGCTCGGCGAAGGTGTGGTGCAGCCAGCCGTGCCAGTCCGGAGAGACCTTCGAGGCGTCAGCATAGCCCTTGTAGATAACGAAGCGTCGGTTGCGCCCGTCATAGTCGAACTTCTTGTCCGTGCTCTCGTAATAGGCGTTGCCGAGCTCGTCGTGGCCGACGAGCGTCGAGGAGCGGCGGATCTGGTTGCGCGCGCCGATTGTCGCGCCAAACCACCAAGTGAAAATATCCTTCAGCACGGGGCGCTTATAGGCGGCGTCCGCGCACCCGTCCAGCCGCCGCAGTGGGCTGACGAACCGCGTCGGCGCCACAACATCTTGTGGATTGGTAGCTGCGAAGCCCAATATCTGTTGCGCCGCGCGTGCGGCCCTCCTAGCGTCCACAGATCGAGCGGAGGAGATGAGGTCATGCGACTGGACCCGGTCCGCTGTGCGCCCTCGCTGGCCACGGCTGAGCGCGCCATGGAACGTGCCGGGCGCATCGAAGAAGTCCTAGCTCCCATCGCATGGCCGAACGCCCAGGTAGAGGCGTGGCTCGACTGGGCGGATGCGATTCCTGGCGATTGGCCAGCCGAAACACCCACCGCCCTCGGTCGAGATGGACCTTGCGACCCGCTGCTGAACGGCGGCCCCGATCGTTACGCGATGCGCCAGGCGGCATGGGGGCTCGCGCTGGGGTATTTCGCGAACGCCGCTGAGGCGCTCGCCTTCCAGTCCAGCCTCTTCGATCTCTTCGCCTGCGGTCTGGCGTCTCCGGGGCCTTGCCTGCCATTTGGGGCGCGTCTGCATCCACTTATCGCCGATCCCGTCGCCTCGCCGGCGCTCGAGGTTCTGCACCTCGAGCGCATGGTCGACGGGCCACCGTCGGCGAGGTCCGCGCTCGA
>DASXGQ010000094.1:0-58809 GCA_036488995.1 Caulobacteraceae bacterium | reverse complement strand
TCCTGCACGTCGGCGGGGGCCAGCACGGGCATCTCCCAGTCGGCGAAGGCGTATTCCGACTGTGAGGGCAGGGTGGAGGACTTGCAGGCGTGGTCGTCGCCGGCGACCGCAAGGACCCCGCCTTTTGGCCAGGTCCCGGCGGCTCTCGCCTTCGCCCGCGTCAATCATATCGACCGGACGGTCCTCGCCTCGTCCCGCAAGCGTCTTGGCATCGCCGCTCACGGTCAGGCCTGGGCCGACGTGCTCGAGGCCTTCGCCGCCATGGGGATAAGCCTGCAGGAGGCGGCCGACCTCGGGGTGAGCCTCTACAAAGTCGGCATGCCCTGGCCGCTGGAGCCCACGGGCCTTCGCGCCTTCGCCAGTGGCCTCGACACCCTGATGGTGATCGAACACAAGCGTCCGCTGCTGGAAGCTCAGGCCCGCTCCGCGCTCTACGAGCTTCCCGCCCACGCCCAGCCGAAGATCATCGGCAAGACCGACGAACACGGCCATCCCCTGCTCTCGGAGCTCGGATCGCTGTCGGTCGCTGAAGTGGCCCTGGCGATCGCCGACCGGCTGCCGCCCGGCCCGCACATGGAGCGGGTCTACGCCTATCTGAACCGTGTCTCGGCCGCGAGCATGGCGGCGGTAACCCTGGCCTCGGACCAGAGCCGCAAGCCCTATTTCTGCTCGGGCTGCCCGCACAACACGTCCACCCGCCTGCCCGAAGGTTCGCGCGCCCTGGCCGGGATCGGCTGCCACTACATGGCCAGCTTCTTCGATCCGGCGACGGACCTGACCAGCCACATGGGCGGCGAAGGTCTCTCCTGGGCCGGCGCTTCGCCGTTCACGAGCGAGAAGCACGTCTTCGTCAATCTTGGCGATGGCACCTACAACCACTCCGGCTCGCTGGCGATCCGCGGCTCGATCGCCATGGGCGCCCACATCACCTACAAGATCCTGTTCAACGACGCGGTGGCGATGACCGGCGGCCAGAGGGCCGAGAGCGGCTTCACCGTTCCCCAGATCACCCGCCAGCTCGCCGCCGAAGGCGTCGCCAGGACAGTGGTCGTGGCGGACGACGTCAGTCGCTACGCCAACGCGACCGACCTTGCCCCGGGCGTCACCGTGCGGCCTCGCCGCGACCTCATCGAGGTGCAGAAGGAACTGCGCGACACCGACGGCGTCACGGTCCTGATCTACGACCAGGTCTGCGCGACCGAGAAGCGCCGCCGCCGCAAGCGCGGCACGCTGGAGCAGGCGCCGCGTCGCGTCTTCATCAACCCGTTGGTCTGCGAAGGCTGCGGCGACTGCTCGCGCGCCTCCCACTGCGTTTCAGTCGAACCTCTGGACACCGAGTTCGGCCGCAAGCGGCAGATCAACCAGTCCACCTGCAACCAGGACTATTCCTGCGTCGACGGTTTCTGCCCCTCCTTCGTGACGATCGAGGGCGGCGAGCTGGCCAAGGGCGCCGAAACCCCGGCTCTCACGGCCGAGTCCACGCCCCTGCCGGAGATCCAGCCCCTCGCCGGGGTCAGGAACATCCTCCTTACCGGCGTCGGCGGCACCGGGGTCACCACCGCCGCCTCGATCCTGGGCATGGCCGCGCACATCGACGGGCTGAAATCGTCGGTGGTCGACATGACCGGCCTGGCCCAGAAGGGCGGCGCGGTCTTCAGCCACGTCCGGCTGGGCGAAGCGGACGAGCCGGAGGTGCGCGGACGCATCCCCGCGGCGTCGACCCATGTCCTCATCGCGTGCGACGCTCTCGTCGCGGCAAGCCCGGAGGCGCTGGCGCTCTACGCCAAGGACCGCACGGTGGCGCTCGCCAGCAAGGACATTCAGATCACCGCGGACTTCGTCACCCACCGCGACATACGCTTCGAGGAAGAGCCGCTGGCCGGCAGGCTGGGGTCGGCGTGCAAGAGCTTCGACGACTGCCCGGCCGCCGAGCTCGCCGAGGCCAAGCTCGGCGACACGGTGTTCGCCAACATGATCATGCTCGGCTTCGCCTGGCAGAAGGGACTGATCCCGGTCTCCAGCCGGGCCCTGTACCGGGCCATCAACCTCAACGGCGTCGCCGCTGAGGCAAACCTGCAGGCCTTTGAGATCGGGCGGATCGCCGCGCACGATCCTGGCTCCAACAGGCTGCAGGCCGAACCCGTCGCCACGCCGCAGACGGAGTCCCTGGACCAGCTCATCGCGCGCCGCGTAACGGACCTCGAAGCCTATCAGAACGAAGCCTACGCCCGGCGCTACCTCGACCGGATCGCCGATGTCCGGGTCGCCGAGGCGCGCCTGGGAAGCGAGGCCCTCACTCGCGCCGCGGCGTTCAACCTCCACCGACTGATGGCCTACAAGGACGAGTACGAGGTCGCTCGCCTCTACGTCGACGGCCGGTTCGCCAAGGACCTGGGCAAGAGCCTTTCGGGCGGTAAGCTGAAGGTATGGCTGGCGCCCCCGGTCCTCTCGCCCAAGGACGCCAGCGGCAATCCGCGCAAAATGGCCTTCGGAGGCTGGATGGTGCGCTACGGCTTCCCGGTCCTGGCAAGGCTGAAGGGGCTTCGGGGCACGCCGTTCGATCTCTTCGGCGCAAGCGAGGAGAGGCGGATGGAGCGCGATCTGGTCGCGCAATATGAGGGCGATCTGGATCATCTGGTCGCCGACCTGACCCCCGACCTGCTGCCGCTGGCGCTTGAGATCGCCGAGCAGCCCGGCGAGATCCGCGGCTTCGGTCACGTCAAGGCGGCCGCCGCCAAAACGGTCGCCCAATCGCGCGCGAAGCTGTGGGCGAGATGGGAGGCCCTGAAGATCGTCGAGGCGGCCCGGGAGCCGGCGCCAGCGTAGTGAGGCGCAGCGCGGGCGGCTGATCTTCCTGGAGCAAACCCCTTTCAGACGAATTCGTCTGAACGGGGATGATTTGCTCCAGAATCAAATATGTAGAGCCTGATTCAGCGTTTGCATCTTTTCAGTGCAAACGCATCAGGCTCTAAGCGCCCGGAAGGTTCTAAAGCGCAGGCATGGCTTTCGATTTCGACGCGGTTGTGGTCGGCGCCGGCGCCGTCGGGTTGGCGTGCGGCTATGCTCTCGCCCGTAGGGGTCTCGAGATCGCCGTGCTCGAAAGCGCCCCGGCGATCGGCCAGGGCGTCTCCTCGCGCAACTCCGAGGTCATCCACGGCGGCCTGTACTATCCCACCGGATCGTTGAAGGCGCGGCTGTGCGTCGAGGGCCGCCGGCGACTCTACGAATTCCTCGAGACCCGAGGCGTCGCATACTGCCGGTGCGGGAAACTGGTGGTGGCGACCGAAGCCGACGAGATCCCACGCCTGGACGCGATCCTCGCCCAGGCTATCGCCAACGGCGTCGAGGACCTGTCGATGATCGACGGCGCGGCCGCCCGCGCCCTGGAGCCGGGCTTGCGCGCGGAAGCGGCGGTGATCTCACCGCACAGCGGCGTCTTCGACAGCCACGGCTACATGCTGGCCCTGCGCGGCGAGATCGAGGATCGCGGAGGCGCGGTCGTAACCTCCACCCCTTTCCTTGGCGCTGAGCCGCAGGCCGGCGGAGGGTTCCGGGTGCGCGCGGGCGGCGAGGCGCCGACTGAACTCTCCACGAACCTCCTGGTGACCGCGCCGGGCCTGTCCGCCCAGTCGGTCGCCGGAGATATCGAAGGTTTCCCCGCGGACCGGATCCCCGTCCGTCATCTCGGCAAGGGCGTCTATTTCCGCCTCACGGGGCGCGCGCCGTTCGAGCGGCTGATCTACCCGCCGCCGATCCCGGGGGCGCTTGGCACGCACTACCGTAAGGACCTCGGCGGCCAGGCGGTGTTTGGCCCGGATCTCGCCTATGTCGAGACGGAGGACTACTCGGTCGATCCGGCGCGGGCGGAGGGCTTCTATGCCTATGTCCGCCGGTTCTGGCCGGCCCTTCCAGACGGCGCCCTGGCGCCCGACTACGCCGGCCTTCGCCCCAAGATCCATGGTCCAGGCGAGCCGCAGCCCGACTTCCGCATTGACGACGAGCGGGTCCATGGCCTCGAGGGCCTGGTCGCGCTGTTCGGAATTGAAAGCCCGGGCCTCACATCGTCGCTCGCAATCGGCGAAGAGGTCGCACGCCGCCTCCAGCGGCTGAAGGCGCGTCTCGGGCTTGCTTCGGAGAGGGTGGAGACTCTATAGACCCGCCTTCCCGCACGGGGCGCCTGGCTGGGTAGCTCAGATGGTTAGAGCGGTGGATTCATAACCCACAGGTCGGCGGTTCGATCCCGCCCCCAGCTACCACCCGCCCCCTTGAGGGCGGGCTCTGTTCGGAAACCGTTCGAACGAGGCGACCCCCTCGGACACGCTGCGCCAGCAAAGCCCGGCGGGCGCGTTGAGACCAGGCCCGCTTCTGGCGCATGACCCGCCTTGGCCCCGCGGGCTCTCCGCAGCGGTAAGCGGTTGATAAACTCGAAGGCTCCGCGCACCTTTCTCGCTCGAAAGGGGTACGGCAAATATGGGCGCTTCGAAGCGTGGGTTCTTCTGCCGTGTCCCCGTCGCGATCCCCACGGGCGATGTTCGGCGCGCCGAGCCTTCGGTTACTGCTCGTGACGCGCAGTAAGATCCTTGGTCTGCCGGGTCCGCCCCCGGGGAGCGAGCGGATAATCACTAAAGAGCAAATCATTTGTTCTGAACTATCCCGCGCCATTCGACTATTTATTGACGAGAACGACCTTGTGTGCGCCCATCTTCTGGCGGGCGCCGCGGCGGATAACTTGCGACAACTCGCGAAGAAATCTGGCAAAAGAGTTTTTCGTGACGACTTTAATGATCGCATTCTCCCGCAGCATCGTTCGCAAATTATCGATCGGCTGAGCACCAAATATAATTTCCTCAAGCATGTTTCCAATAGGACAGGCCATGTGTGGGATCGATACCATCCCACACTCACCGAATATTTACTATTTGAATGTTGCGTAGACTTCGAAATAATATTTGGCGTTACTTATTTCGAGACGAGGTTGTATTTGGCGTGGTTTTCTATGCGTCACAGGGATATTCTTGTCCATGGAACTCAATACACTGAACAAATCGATATGATTACGGGAATGCTTGGCAACGTTACTTCCGATAATCTGCACGAAGCTACCCGAGAATTGGCTGAAATGCTCAAGTTAGGTGCGCAAGTAAGTGTGCAGACTGGCCTGCCTGTTCTCGCGCAGCAAGGAGTGGAGTTTACGCCCGACCACGATTCAAGCCGAAATCCAGAGAAGCGTTGACACACAGGGGGCCGATGGCTGACGCCTGTTCGTGGGGCGTTTGCTGATCTGGCCCCCAGCCACCATCGGACTCCGCACAGGTTCATCTCCATCAACTCACCGCCGCGGCGCGGTTGGGGGGCAAGGTCCTGCCCCGCCAGAGGTATCTCGGCGAGTTGACGATCGAGCCTGCGGGCGCGGCGCGAGGCCTATTCGGCGGCGAGCGTCGAGGCGCCTCGCCGGGCCACCGCCTCGCGGACCAGCGGGATGAGGTCGCGCCCATACTCCAGGGCGTCCTCCAGCGGATCGAAGCCGCGGATCAGGAAGGTCGTCACACCCAGATCCCAGTAGTCCATCATCGCCTCGGCGACCTGTTCGGGCGTCCCGACAAGGCTAGTGGAATTGCCTTGTGCGTTGGTGAGGGCCGCCAACTCGGTCCACAGCCGCTTGTCGAGCACCTTGCCCTTCGCTGCAGCTTCCAGCAGGCGCTGGGAGCCGGCGTTCTGCGGCGCGCCCGGCGGCCGGCGGTAGCCGAAGTTCGGGTCCTCTCGCAGCGCTTTGGCGGCGGCCAGAATGCGATCGGCGCGCGCCCAGGCTTCCTCCTCGGTGCGCCCGAGTATCGGTCGGAGCGAGACTGAGAAGGCGATCTGTCCCTCGCGGCCATAGGGCTTCGCCGCCTCGCGCACGGCAAAGATGGTCTCGCGCACCTGGGCCAGGGTCTCGCCCCAAAGCGCGTAGGTGTCGGCGTGCTTGCCCGCCACGGCGATCGCCTCGGGCGAAGAGCCGCCGAAGAACACCGGGATGTGCGGCGCCTGGACAGAGCGCACCGCGGAGAAGCTGTCGCGCACCTTGTAGTACGGACCGTCGTGATTGAACGGGCCGGCGCTGGTCCAGGCCTTCTTCATCACGTCCAGATAGTCGTCCGTGCGCGCGTAGCGTTCGGCCTTGCCCAGGAAATCGCCGTCCCTCGCCTGGTCGGCGTCGGAGCCCCCGGTGATGATGTGCACGGCGAGGCGCCCATCGCTGAACTGGTCGAGCGAGGCGAGCTGGCGGGCGGCCAGGGTCGGCGCCACGAAGCCCGGCCGGTGCGCGAGCAGGAAGTTCAGCCGAGTGGTCTGGTGGGCGGCGTAGGCCGCGACCTGGAAACCGTCCGGCGCGGCGCTGAAGTAGCCGATGAGCACGCGGTCGAAGCCGGCGTATTCGTGCGCCCGGGCGGTCGCCGACACGAACGACTTGTCGACGCCTCCGGCGCCGCCTGGCGCCCGCCGCGTTTCGGAGGCGTTCTGCGTGCCGATCATGCCGATGAACTGCAGGGAATGACTGGTCACGGGGGAACTCCTTGAGCAGGAGGCGGACGGGCGGCGAAGGCGGCGCGCCCTGCGGCAGTGAGGACGGCGTCGCCCTGCGGCGTATGTATGCGGCCGCATAGAACGTCCCGGAAGTGCCTTTGGAGCGGATGGCGCCGAGACAGGCCGGGATTGCCCGATGCGGCGATCGCCGACTGCAGGGCGCTTATGGCGTTTTCGGTCACCAGATGCTTGGCGAGCGAGGCGTCTGCCGGCCCGAGGGCGCCGCGCGCGCCTGCCTCCAGCAACAGCCTGTTCTGCAAGAGCAAGCCATCGATGGTCCCAACGATCTCCTGGAAACGGGGAAGGCTCGAAAGCGGCGCCCCGAGATTGGCGGGCGTCCGCGACGCCGCCCAATCGACGAAGGCGTCGCGCCCTGCCCTCGCCACGGCGTCATAGATGGAAGCGATCAGCACCGGCCCCCACAGGGCCGCCACCGGATCGGCGGGCGGCGGAGATCCCGGCGGCCGGGGCGAGAGAGCGTGCTCGAAGGGGATCGGGGCGTCCTCGAAAACCACGTCCTGGCTGGCGCTCGCCCGCAGGCCGGTGTGGTCCCAGGTTTCCTCGATGCGCCAACCCGGTGCGTCTCGATGGACGAGAAAGGCGCCCACACGCGGCTCGTCCTCGTCCGTGCGCGCCCAAACCGCCATCCAGGTGAGGGCCGGCGCTCCGGTCGCGTAGATCTTGCGCCCGCTGACCTTCCAGCCTTCGCCGCTGCGCCGGGCGACGGTGGCAGGAAGACCGCCGCGGGCGGGCGTTCCCAACTCGGGCTCGACCCGCAGGGCGTTGACGAGCGCGCCACGCGAGACCGCGTCGGCGACGATCCTCGCCTTCAACGCATCGGGCCAGTCCGCCCGGCCTGCCGCGAACGAGGCGTGAATGAGGTACTGCATCGTCAGGACGAGGGCGGTCGCCGGCTCTCCGCGCGCCACCGCCTGGATCACCTTGACGGTTGTCTGGAGGTCGGCGCCCCAGCCCCCGAGGGCCCGCGGCGCCGTGAGGGCGAGCAGGCCCGCCTCGTGCAGCAACTCGAAGTTCTCGAAGGGGAACGTCCCTTCGCGATCGTGCCGTTCGGCGGTGGCCGCGAACCGGGCGCTGAGGACAGGAAGGGCCGCCTCGAGGTCGCCGACGTCCGGTGTCCTCGCCATCTGCAGGGCTGCCGAGGTCATGCCGGACTCTCCGCCAAATCCACACCGATGAGGGGACCGCAGCCACGCCCGTCTCGCCTCGTGCGAATGAGAACACATAAGTTCGCCAGGCCAAGGGAGTTGTCGTCGGCGGATGTTTAGAGGAGCTAAAGGCGCGACGCCTTGCCGGCGACCTTCAACTCCCCGATCATCACGAAACCGCTGCGGCTTCAGGGGAGCGCCGCCATGACCGCCATTTTAGCCGTTTGGCTCGCCGCCGCCCTGGCGATGACGACCGCTAGCGGGCCAGAGCCTACGGACAAGCAAGGCGCGATGGCGTCGATGGCCATGCCGGGTCAGCCGGCCGCCCCTCACCCCGCGCCGCCACAGTCTCTTGCAGCCTGGTCCCAGGGCGCGCGCCTGTTCGAGGGCCTTGGCGACTTCCACCGGCCGATCACCACCTCGTCGGCCGAGGCGCAGAGCTACTTCGACCAGGGCATGCGCTTCCTCTGGGCCTTCAATCACGACGAGGCCACGCGGTCCTTCGCCAAGGCCGCCCAGATCGATCCGTCGTGCGCGGCTTGCTACTGGGGCGTCGCCCTGACCTTGGGCCCCAACTACAACATGCCCGCGGTCGACGACGTGCGGGGCCGGATCGGCTGGGAGGCTCTGGGCCTCGCCAGGGCCAACGCCGCTCACGCCTCGCCCGTAGAGCAGGCTCTGATCGAGGCGGTCGCGGCCCGCTATGCCGGCGCGAGAGGCCTGGGCCCGACGACGGCGCCGACAGTGCTGAAGGCCTATGCCGAAGCGATGAAAGGCGTGGCAGCGCGCTTCCCCGACGACCTGGACGTGCAGACGCTCTACGCCGAAGCGCTGATGAACACGAACCCGTGGAGGCTGTGGAACGCCGACGGCTCCCCGGCGCCGGGCACGGAGCAGATCGTGGCCATCCTGGAAGGCGTTCTCGCCAAGTCGCCGGACCATCCGGGGGCCAACCACTACTACGTCCATGCCGTGGAGGCCTCGCCGCACCCCGAACGGGCGCTTGCCTCTGCCGAGCGGCTGCGGACGCTCATGCCCGCGGCCGGCCACATCGACCACATGCCGGCGCACATCCTGCATCGGGTGGGACGCTACGAGGACTCCGCCGAGGCCAATCGCGTCGGGGCGAAGGCCGACATCGCCTATCTCCAGCAGACCAACGCGCCCGACTACTATCCGATGTACACGGCGCACAATTACCAGTTCCTGGCCTTCTCCGCCGCGATGGAAGGGCGCCGCGCCGAGACTATCGAGGCCATGCGCAAGGCCCGCCAGATCCTGCCCGACGCCATGTTGCTGGGCATGTCCAGCGTCGAATGGCAGGCGGGCTATCTCTACCAGGCGATGATCCGCTTTGGGATGTGGGAGGCGATCCTGGCCGAGCCTGCGCCCGACCCACGCCTGTCAGGCCTCACCATCTCGTGGCTGTCCGCCCAGGCCAACGCCCTGGCGGCGATCGGCCGGGTCAACGAAGCGCGGCGACAGATCGACCGTCTCGATGTTCTGGTGGCCGCGGAGCCGGCGACGGCGGTCGCCGGAAACAACCTGGCCCGCAACGCCTATCGGGTGAGCCTCCTGCGCGCCAAGGCGAGAGTCGCCGAGGTCGGCGGCGATCCGGACACTGCGGTCGCGCTCCTGCGCGAGGCCACCAAAGCGGAGGATGCGCTCGCCTATGACGAGCCGGCCGACAGCTTCTTCCCCACACGCCATCTGCTCGGAGCGCTGCTCCTGCGCCAGGGCGATGCTCCGGGTGCGGAAGCCGCCTACCGGGAAGATCTGCGCCGCAACCCCGACAACGGCTGGGCGCTCGACGGACTTGCCCAGGCCCTGACGGCGCAACACCGTCAGGCGGAGGCCGAGGCCGCCCGCCGCGCGTTCGACGTCGCCTGGGCGCGAGCAGACGTCATGCCCCCAAGCTCGGCCTACTGAAATCGGACATCTCCGGTCACGGTTCGTCGCGCGATAAACGAACCGTGATTTGATTTTAAGGGATTCACCTCAGGCAGCGACCCGGAACCACGTTTACCCTTGCGGCGTTTTTTTGACCGCGGGAAGTTGTGGCCTCAACGATGAAACCGGAAATTCTCACTGCTGTTCTGGCGATCGCCGCCAGCGCGGCTCCGGTGATCTGCTTGGCCGCGTCAGCGGACGAGTACAGCGTCCCCTATTACAGCGGCTCGCCTCAACACCAGCCAGTGCCAAAGCCACTTTCGATGATGAACCTATCGCCGCGCAAGCCGCTGGTCCGGCCATACGGCGAGATGGGAAGGAAGCCCGAGGCGGACCACCTCCCGACCGCCGTCAGTTACAGACCCTTCGCAAACGGACCGGTGGGAACAGTTGGCCTTGTACACATGACGGCCAGTCACGCGCTGGATTCAACCGCGCTCGGCAATGCGTCGGCAGGCCAGCCGGGGGCGCCGAGCCAGACGGTGGGAGCCAACCTGCTCTACGCCTTCCACTAGGGGTGCGCCGTTCCGAACCATCGAAATTTTGTCTGTCGTTCTGAGGCATAACCTTGCGGGGCGGCGGGCTCGTTCCTTTCTTTGAGGGAACTGAGCGATGGACCCGAACATGCGTCCGCAGACTTGGATTTTCGCCCTCTTGGCCGCCGCGACAGCCGCTCCGGCGATCGGTCAGGCGGCATCGAGCGCTTTGCCCAACCAATCGGATGCGAGCAATCCCGTCGAAGCCCGGCCTGCGGCCGTGAGGCCGCTGTCGCTGATGAACCTATCGCCGACGAAGCCTCTCGCGCGTCCCTATCAGTCGGTCGGGTTCGAGCCGCGGGAAGACAAGATGCCGGTCGCGGTGAGCTACCAGCCCCGCACCGGCGGGCCGGTGGGATCGGTAGGCGTGATCTGCCGCCCCATCAGCCACGCGCTGAACGACACTCCGGTGGGCGCGACGTCGGAAGGCCAACCGGGCTCGGAGAGCCAATCCTTGGGCGCCAACTTCGCCTACACCTTTCGCTGATCAGCGGCCGGTCGGGACGTCCTTGAACGGAACGTCCTTGTCGAGGCGGACATCCTGGGGCAGGCCCAGAACGCGCTCGGCGATGATGTTCCGCATGATTTCGTCAGTGCCGCCGGCGATGCGCATCCCAGGCGCGCTGAGCAGGGCGGCCTGGAAGGCTCCCGCAAGAGGCGAATCCTTCGGATCGCTGATGATCCCGTACTGGTCCTCTAGTTCCAAAGCCGTGTTGGCCATGTCCTGCATCAGCGAGGCGGAGACCACCTTGCCGATCGAGCTTTCCGGCCCGGGGGTCTGACCCCGCGAGAGCGCGGTCTGGGTGCGGTAGCGTGTGTACTTCAGCCCCTCGGCCTGGACGTACCAGTCGGCGATCTTCTCGCGCAGGCCGGCATCCTTCGCCGCCGGTCCGGCCAGGGTGGCCACGTCCTGGGCCAGGCGCATCACCGCGCGCCAGCTTGGACCGCCCAGACCTCCGACTGCGAGGCGCTCGTTCATCAGGGTGACCAGACTCACACGCCAGCCGTCGTTGAGGGCGCCCACGCGCTGGGAGTCCTTCACTCGGACGTCGTTGAAATAGACCTCGTTGAAGTTGGAGCCGCCTGACATCTGGTGGATCGGACGGACGTCGATGCCGGGACTCTTCATGTCGAGCCAGAACATCGTCAGCCCCTTGTGCTTGGGCGCATCCGGATCGGTGCGGACGAGCAGGAGGCCGAAGTCCGAATAGTGGGCGCCCGAGGTCCACACCTTCTGGCCGTTGATCACCCAATCCTCGCCGTCGCGAACGGCGCGCGTACGCGCGGCGGCCACGTCGGACCCGCCGCCAGGCTCGCTGAAGAGCTGACACCAGATCTCCTCGCCCAGCACGGCTGGGCGCACGAAGCGCGCCTTGTCGGCATCGTTCCCGGCGGTCATCACCGTGGGCACGCACATGCCAAGGCCGATCAGGAACGGGTTGCCGGGCGTGTCGAAGTCCGCCTCTTCCTGGGCGAAGATCACGGACTGCCAGGGCGGACCCCCGCCCCCGCCCCACTCCTTGGGCCAGGTGATGGCGGCATAGCCGGCTTCCGCCTTCTTCCTCTGCCAGGCCTTGGAGGCGGCCATGCCCGCCGACGTCTCCGTGTCGTTCGGGGTCGTCTTGGGGGCGTTCTGCTGGAGCCAGGCCCGGGCGCGGGCGCGGTATTCGGCTTCCTCGGGCGTGTCGTTGAAATCCATCGTTCGCTCTCCGAAGGTCAGGCCACGTTACGGCGTTCGAGTTGGCTGACGAGGCGTTCCTTCCAGGCCTTGGCGCCGCCGGCCACCAGGCCCAGCTGCTGCGCCCGCCTGTAGAACAGGTGGCAGTCGACATCCCACGTGTAGCCCATGCCCCCGTGGGTCTGCAGACTCTCCTTGGCGGCGAACCAGAAGGCCTCGGTGGCCGAGACCCGCGCTGCCGCAGCGGCTACCGGCAACTCCGCCGCGTCCGTCGCCAGCGCCCAGGCGCCGTAATAGGCGTTGGAGCGGGCGATCTCGTTCTTGATGTAGATGTCCGCCAGCTTGTGCTTGATCGCCTGATAGCTGCCGATCGGGCGGCCGAAGGCGAAGCGCTCAAGGGCGTAGTCGCGCGCCATCTGCAGCGCCCGGTCCGCGCCCCCGACCTGCTCGAAGGCCAGCAGGATCGCCGCGCGGTCCAGCACCGCCTGGGCGAGGGCAAGCCCCTCGCCGGCGCCACCCAGCCGCTCGGCCGGCGCGCCTTCGAAGGTCAGTCGGGCGACACCGCGCGTCGGATCGAGCGTCTGCAGCGTCTCGCGCCGAACCCCCTGCCCCGTGAGCTCGACCAGGAACAGGCTTATCTGTCCCGCCTCGCGCGCCAGGACGACGGCAAGATTCGCGATGTCGCCATCGGTGACGGGCGCCTTCGTCCCGCTGATCCGCCCACCCTCCACACGCGCTCCCGCCTGGGTCTCGCTCAGAGGACCCGGACGCTCCGAAGACGCGAAACAGCCGATGATCTCGCCACTGGCGATCTTCGGCAGCCAGCGCTGCTTCTGTTCGTTGGAGCCCGCCACGAGCAGCGCCTCGGCGACGAAATAGACCGTGGAGGAAAACGGAACGGGGGCGACTGCGCGACCGAGCTCCTCGGCGATCGCGCACAGCTCGACCCCGCCTAATCCCAGGCCGCCAAACTGCTCCGGGATCGTCGTTCCGAGCCAGCCCTGCGCGGCGATCGCCTTCCACAGGTCGGCGTCGTAGGACCTCGCCGGATCATCCAGCACGCCGCGCGCGACCGACGTCGGCGAGCGCGCCTCGAGGAACTTGCGCGCCTCGGACTTGAGGAACTTCTGGTCGTCCGAGAAGTCGAAATCCATGACCGTCCCTCACCGCCTCCCGCTTATCGTTGGCCGAGGATACGCGGCTTTGGCCACTGAGGAAGTATGACCCGGGGTCAAGGCGTGATCGCAAGGCGTGGCGCGCCGCGTTGACCGCGGGAACCTCCGAGTCCTACGCTCCCGACAAATAAGAACCAGGGAGTAGAGCGCCGTGCCTTATGGGAACAACCGTCGCTTTTGCGACGCCGACAGCCACATCATGGAGACGGTGGACTGGGTCGAGCGGCACGCCGATCCAGAGGTTCGCGCGAAGCTTCCGCAGCTGAGCCTGGTGAAATCGGCCACGGCGACCTTCGACTTCATCAACGAGGCCGTCGCCAAGCAGAAGGACCGGGCTGCCCGAGGCAAGGTCCATACGGACGTGGTCCACGGGACCAAGGGCTGGGGCGCGTACGGCGCCTTCGATCCGGACGAGCGCAAGAAGGCGATGGACGACCTCGGCTTCTCGCGTCAGCTGGTGTTCTCCACCTTCTCCGCCGGCCAGTATCTTTCCCACTCGGACATGGACGTGCGCTACGGCGGCATCCGCGCGCACAACCGCGCCATGGCCGAGTTCTGCCGGGGTGACGAGCGGCTGATCGCCGTGGGCCAGCTCTCGCTCGCCGACCCCGCCCGCTGCATCGAAGAGTTGCGGGAGGGCGTGCGGCTGGGCTGCGGCGCGTTCTGGATCCCTGGCGCGCCCGTGGGCGACAAGTCGCCCGGTCATCCCGACTTCGATGTCGTCTGGCGGGAATTCTGCGAGTTGGGCGTGCCCTTCATGCTGCACGTCGGCCCCAACAGCCCGGTGAAGCTCGCGGCCTACGAGAACAACGGCCAACCGCGGCCGAAGGACATCACCGGCGCGGAGGGCGGCGAGAACCTGCGCGTGCGCGACTTCATGGTTCTCTCTGTGGGCCCGCAGCAGTTCCTCACCGCCCTGGTGTTCGACGGCGTGCTGGAGCGGTTCCCGGCCTTGCGTGGGGGCGTGATCGAGCTGGGCGCGGGCTGGGTCCCGGAATTCCTGCGCACCCTCGATCTCAGCCAGAAGATCTTCAAGCGGACCGATCCCAGCGTCGCCGCCCTGTCCATGCGCGCGTCCGACTACATCCGCCGCGCGGTGAAGTTCACGCCATTCCCCGGCGAGGACGTGGGGCGGATGATTGCCGACGCCGGTCCGGAGCTCTTCCTGTTCTCCAGCGATTATCCGCACCCTGAAGGAACCGACGATCCGATCGGCCGGTTTGAGCGCACCTTCAAGGACATCTCCGAAGAGGCGAAGGAGAAGTTCTACTACTCGAATTTCCAGGAGATGATGGGCGCGGCCTAGCGGCGCTCACGCGGGCTCCCGCCGCGCCGCGGCGGGAGCTCCGCCTATTGCCTGACGCCGATCTGCATCCTGAGACGGTGAACGAGTCGATCGACCGGTTCTCGTGCGACTTCGATTCCCCAGGAAGCAGGAGAAGGTTCCACCAAAGGACAAGTTTCACCGCTCGAAACTATAGGCGATGATGGGCCCGCGTTGAGGGCGCCGGCGGGCTATCGCCCGGTCTGACACACCCTTTCAAAACAGCGCCGTTCGGTCCAAGACTGGACGCAGTGGAGGTTGGCTCACTTCGAGTCGGCTCGATTAAGACTGGCGTCCTTCGACCCAGGATTGGCCAATCTGGTCATTCGGGCCGGCGCCGGCGCAAATCGGGAAGAGGAGCAGGCGCGCTTGCCGATTACCCTCTCCGTCAACGGTCAGACGCAGAGCGTCGACGTTCCCCCTGACATGCCTCTGCTCTGGGTGTTGCGCGACGTCCTGGGCCTCACCGGGACCAAGTACGGCTGCGGCATCGCCCAGTGCGGGGCCTGCACGGTCCATCTGGACGGCAGACCGCTGCGCTCGTGCGTGCTTCCCGTCGGCAGCGTGGGATCGCGAGCTGTGACGACCATCGAGGCGGTCGGACAGACCAGCGCCGGAGCCAAGGCGCAGAAGGCCTGGCTCGCGGTCGAGGTCGTTCAGTGCGGCTACTGCCAGTCCGGCCAGATCATGTCCGCGGCGGCGCTGCTGGCGCGCAATTCCGCGCCGAGCGACGCCGACATCGACCAGGCCATGGGTGGCAACATCTGCCGCTGCCACACCTATCCGCGCATCCGGCAAGCCATCAAACTGGCGGCGAAATCATGAGCGGGCCAGCTCCAGACGTGGTGCGGCTCGTCGCCGACCGGCGTCGTGTCGTTCTGGGCGGAGGGCTCCTCCTCGGCTTCGCCATCGTCTCGACCAAGCCCTACGCGCGTGGAGGGCAGGCGAAAACTCCCCCGCCGCCACCCGCCAGCGCCACGGATCCGCCGCAGGCGGCCGGCGCAGCATTCAGCGGTCACGATCCAGAGGCCCTGATCCACATCGCGCCCCAGGGCGGCATAACCCTCATCATGCCCAATTCGGAGTGCGGACAGGGCGTCTACACCGGCGAGGCGACGCTGATCGCGGAGGAGCTCGGGGTCGGGCTCGACCAGATCCAGGTCGCCGCGGCGCCGCCCAGCGAGGCCCTGTACAAGCAACCCCTGCTTGGGCTGCAAGGAACAGGAGGCTCGACCTCGATCCGGGGCGCCTGGACACCGTTCCGGCAGGCCGGCGCCATGGCGCGCACCATGCTCGTCCAGGCGGCCGCCCAGGCGTGGGGTGTACCGGAAAGCGAGTGCGTCGCGAAGCGGGGCGTGATCACTCACGCCGCCAGCGGGCGCTCGGCGCCCTACGGGACCTTCGCCGAATCCGCCTCGCGCCTTCCCAAGCCGGCGCAGGTCACGCTCAAGCCGCCCAGCCAGTTCGAGCTGATCGGCAAGCGGCTTCAGCGGGTCGATACCCCGGCCAAGGTCGTGGGCGAGGCCAAGTATGGCATCGACATCAGTGTCCCCGGGATGAAGATCGCCACCGTCGCGGCCTCGCCCGTGCTCGGCGGTCGCCTGGCCAGCGTCGACGATACCGCCGCCCGCGCCATTCCCGGCGTTCGTCAGGTCGTCCAGCTCCCCAACGCCGTGGCCGTGGTGGGCGATCACTTCTGGGCTGCGAAGACCGGCCTCGACGCCCTGAAGATCACCTGGGCGCACGGCGCGAACGCTAATCTGTCGACCCCCGACATCTGGGCCAGCATGGACCGCGTCGGCCGTGAGGGCCCGGCCGCGGTGGCGATGACCCGCGGGACTCCGGACCAGACGATCCAGCACGCCCAGAAGCGTCTCACGGCAGTCTACCGCCAGCCGTTCCTTTGCCATGCGCCCATGGAGCCCCAGGCGGCGGTGGTCCACGTCCGCGGCGGAGGCGCGGAGGTCTGGTGCGGCACCCAGGTCCCTACCCGCGCCCAGTCCGTGGTGGCGAAGATCGTCGGCTGCCCGGTCGAGCAGGTGACGGTGAACAACCAGCTGATCGGCGGCGCCTTCGGCCGCAAGCTGGAGACGGACTACGTCGAGCAGGCCGCGGCGATCGCCAAGGCGTGTCCATTCCCAGTGAAGCTGGTGTGGACGCGCGAAGAGGACATGCAGCACGACAACTACCGGCCGATGTACATCGACGTGTTGTCCGCCGGGCTGGACTCCGCCGGCCATCCGGCGGGCTGGACCCACCGGGTCGTCGGCGCTTCGGTGACGGCGCGCTGGGACCCCCAAGATATGCGCCCCAATGGCGTGGATTCGGACGCCGTGGAGGAGGCCGAAGATCCCGTCTACGGCGTGTTTCCGAACATGCGCGTCGAGTACGTCCAGTGGCGGCCGCCGCCGGGCGTGATCGTGTCCTGGTGGCGGGGCGTGGGGCCGACCCACAACATCTTCGTCATCGAAAGCTTCGTCGACGAACTGGCTCACGCCGCCGGGAAGGACCCGGTCGCCTACCGGCGCGAGCTACTTGCGAACGTTCCACGCGCCAGGGCGGTGCTCGACCGTGCGGCCCAGGCTTCCGGCTGGGGCTCGCCTCTTCCGCCCCGAACGGGCCGCGGGGTGATCGTGCAGAAGTCGTTCGGCACCTACATCGCCGCCGTGGTCGAGGCCCAGGTCGCGGATGAGGGCGATGTCAGCCTTCGCCGCGTCACGGTCGCCGCCGACCCGGGCTACGTGGTCAATCCGGACGTCCTTGGGCAACAGATCGAAGGCGGCATGCTGTTCGGGTTGTCCGCGGCGCTGTTCCAGCAGATCACGTTGAAGGACGGGCGAGTCCAGCAGAACAACTTCCACGACTATCGCACCCTGCGGATCGACGAGACCCCGCCGGTGGACGTCATCATCACGCCGACCGACAACGAGCCGGGCGGAATCGGCGAAGCCGGCACAACGGCGGCCGCACCCGCGCTCGCCAACGCGATCTTCGCCGCCACGGGCGTGCGCCTGCGCGAAGTTCCGATCGACCGCAGCCTGTTACGCCGGGGCGCACGTCAGACCGAACAGACCTTCACGGCGCTTGTCGCATCAGGGGTGGCTGCTGCTGGGGCCCTAGGCGCTTTTGAGACCGACCAGGAGGCCACGTCGTGAGGACCCTGTGGTTCGTCGCGGCGCTCGCGGTCGCAGGTTTCGTCTTCGCCACCGTGGTCCTGCTCTGGCCGGCGCCTCCCCTGCCCACGGTCAGGGCGGCGCCCGCGAGCGTGGCGCAGATCGCCCAGGGCCGTTACGTCGCCACGGCGGCGGACTGCGTCGCCTGCCACACGGTCCCGGGCGGGCGGGCCTTCGCCGGCGGCCGCGCCTTCCGCCTGCCGTTCGGGACCATCTACTCGCCCAACATCACGCCGGACCTACAGCATGGGATCGGGGGCTGGACGGACGCGCAGTTCATTCGGGCGGTCAAGTCGGGCGTCGGGCCGCACGGTGAGGAACTCTATCCGGCCTTCCCCTACACGTCCTACCACCGGATGAGCGACGCCGACGCCCTGGCGGTGAAGGCGTATCTGTTCAGCCTGCCGCCGGAGGCGACGCCGAGACGCGCGAACACCCTCTCCTTTCCCTTCAACGAGCGTCAGCTGATGCGGTTCTGGAAGTTGCTGTTCATGCCGCGTCACGGTTTCGTGGCGGATCCCCGCCAGTCGGCGCAATGGAACCGCGGCGCCTACCTCGTGACGGCCGAAGCCCACTGCGGCGAATGCCACACGCCGCGCAACCTCATGTACGGGCTGGACAACAGCCACGCTCTCGCCGGGGCCACGATCCAGGGCTGGACCGCATGGAACATCACCTCCGACCCGCACCACGGCCTGGGCGGCCGTAGCCCCGACGCGGTCGTCGCCTACCTTCGCTATGGCTACGCGCCGGGCATCGGCGCTGCGGCCGGGCCGATGAAGGAGGCGATCGACGACAGCCTCAGCCAGCTCAGCACCGCCGACCTTCAGGCCATCGCCCTCTACCTCGCTTCCGTCCGGGCGCAGGCCAGCGGTCCGGTCGAAGGGGCGACTCCGCGCTATGTCACGGCCTCGTCCCCGGCCTGGGCGAGCGCCGGCGACCCCCACGCCAACATGCTCGGCCGCCGGGTTTTCGAAGGCGCGTGCGCCGGCTGCCACGCCTGGAACGGCCAGGGCCAGGATACGCCGCTCGCAGACCTCGCCGGTCTTCCGTCGGTGAACCAGCCCGCGGCCGTCAACGTCATCCAGACCGTCCTGCACGGCAATTCAGTGAGCGCGCCGCAGGGTCGCGCGGCGATGCCAGCCTTCGGCGCCGGCTACTCCGACGCCGAGATCGCCGCGGTCTCCAACTATGTCGTCGGGCGTTTCGGCGGCCAGACCGGCTCTGCGCGTCCGCGTGACGTGGCCAAGGCCCGTCTGCAATAAACCGGACACGCCTCCCCTCCGGCCTCGCGAACGGCTAAACCATGGGAATGCGCACCGACACGCCCCAGCCCGTCCGCCTGACGGACTATCGCCCGCCCGGCTTCCTGATCGACGAGGTCCATCTGGACTTCGACCTGTCCGCCAACGCCACGCGGGTGAAGGCGCGCCTTTCGGTGCGGCGCAACGGCGACCACAGCGAACCGCTGTGGCTCAATGGAGAGCGCCTCAAGCCGATCTCCGTGGCGGTCGATGGCGAGCGGCTTGGCCCCAACGCCCACAGCATCGACGACGAGGGCCTCACCATCCCCGACGTTCCCGACGCCTTCGTGCTCGAGACGGAAGTCGAAATCGATCCTGAGGCCAACAAGGCTCTCGACGGCCTCTACATGTCGGGCGGGCGCTTTTGCACGCAGTGCGAGGCCGAGGGCTTCCGCAAGATCACCTTCTGGCCCGACCGGCCCGACGTGCTGTCGCGCTTCACCGTCCGGATCGAGTCCGACACCATGTTCCGGCGCCTGCTGTCGAACGGGAATCTTATCGACAGCGGATCGACCCATGACGGGCGTCACTTCGCCGTCTGGAACGATCCCTTCCCCAAGCCCTGCTATCTGTTCGCGCTGGTGGCGGGCGAACTGGACGTCCTCGAGGACCGGTTCGTCACCATGAGCGGACGCGAGGTGACGCTGCGGATCTTCGTCGATCCCGGCATGGCGCCGAGGGCGGCCTATGCGATGGACAGCCTCAAGCGCGCGATGCGGTGGGACGAGACCGCCTTCGGCCGCGAGTATGACCTCGACCTCTTCATGATCGTGGCGGTTCGCGACTTCAACTTCGGGGCGATGGAGAACAAAGGCCTCAACATCTTCAATTCTTCGCTTCTGCTAGCGGATCCGGCGACCGCAACGGACCTGGACTACGAGCGCATCGAGGGCGTGGTCGCCCACGAATACTTCCACAACTGGACAGGAAACCGGATCACATGCCGTGACTGGTTTCAGCTGTGCCTCAAGGAAGGCCTCACGGTGTTCCGCGACCAGTCCTTCTCCGCCGACCAGCGCGGGCACGCCGTCCAGCGGATAAAGGACGTGCGAATGCTGCGCGCACGCCAGTTCGCCGAAGACGCCTCGCCAATCGCCCACCCCGTGCGCCCCTCGCAGTATCTGAAGATCGACAACTTCTACACCGCGACGATCTACGAGAAGGGCTCCGAGCTCATCCGGATGTTGAAGACGATCCTGGGCGAGGCGGACTTCCGGCGCGCGATGGACCTTTATTTCGAGCGTTGGGATGGCCACGCGACGACGGTCGAGGCCTTCGTTCAGTGTTTCGCTGACGCCTCGGGACGCGACCTCTCCCGGTTCTTCGCCTGGTACGAGCAGGCGGGCACCCCACAACTGAATATCCGCGCGGTTTATGACACCACCAACAAGACTCTGGACGTGAGCCTGGCGCAGGAGACGGAACCGACGCCCGGCCAGCCGCAAAAACAGGCGCTTCCGATCCCGATCGCCCTTGGCCTCCTCGACGGCGAGGGCGCCGAGATCCGTCCGACCGAAATCATCGTGCTGAATGAGAGCCGGCGAACCGTGCGGCTGGAGGGTGTTCCCGAGCGCCCCGTGATCTCGGCGCTCCGCGGGTTCTCGGCTCCTGTCGGCCTGCGCATGGATGCGCCCGTGAAAGACGCCTACATCCTGATGGCCGCCGACACCGACCTGTTCAACCGATGGGAAGCCGGCCAGACCCTCGCCCGCGCCCTCATCCTCGGTCGCTGCGCGGGACGTCCGGACGAGGTCGGCGAGGAGCGCTTCGCCGACGCCCTTGGCCGCGGCCTGTCCGATCCGTCGGCAGATCCGGCCTTCAAGGCCCTGCAACTGGCCCTTCCGTCCGAGTCCGACCTCGCGGTGATCTCCGCGCCCGCCGATCCCGCCGCGATCCACGAGGCCCGCGAGGCTCTGCGCGGTCGCATCGCCGCCCACCTGGCCGATCCGCTCCGGTATCTCCACGGCGCGCTGCAGGACGCCGGCGAATTCTCCGCCAGCGCCGAGGCGGCCGGTCGTCGCGCCCTTCGCAACGCCGCGCTGGCGATGCTCACCGCCAGCGGCCATCAGATCGACCGGGACCGGGCCAAGGGACACTTCGAGGCCGCCGCCAACATGACCGACGCGATCGGCGGCCTGGCGTCCCTGATGGCGCTCGGCGGTCCCGAGGCCGAGACCGCGCTGGAGGCCTTCTACGCACGCTGGCGCGACGAACCCCTGGTGGTGGACAAATGGTTCACCGTGCAGGCCCTCGATCCGGCCGAAGGCGCGCTCGGCCGCGTGCTTGGCCTCACCGCCCACCCAGCTTTCGATGCGCGCAATCCCAACCGCCTGCGCAGCCTGGTCGGCGCCTTCGCGAGTGGGAACCCGGCGCGTTTCCATGATCACAGCGGCGCGGGTTACCGATTCCTCGCCGACCAGATTCTGGCCGTCGATACATTCAATCCGATGACCGCCTCGCGCCTGATCGAACCGCTCACGAGCTGGCGCCGTTACATCCCCCGTCTTGGCGAGCAGATGCGCGCGCAGCTGGAACGCATCGCCGGCATCGAGGGTTTGTCGAAAAACGTGCGGGAACTTGTTGGCAAAGCCCTGGTCTGAAGAAAAAGGCTTAGCCGTCGTGTCTCTTCACTTCAATTTCCTGTTACAGACG
This sequence comes from Caulobacteraceae bacterium, assembly GCA_036488995.1. Classification (GTDB taxonomy): domain Bacteria; phylum Pseudomonadota; class Alphaproteobacteria; order Caulobacterales; family Caulobacteraceae; genus Acaudatibacter. Next base: position 37,290 of record DASXGQ010000094.1, on the reverse strand, counting down.
GTCAACCGATCGCTAAATTTTGAAGATCTGAGCGCTGCGAACTTTGGAGGACCCTCAGGGAGACTGTTCATGACAGCGGCATCGGGCCGCGCCCAAAGCGGCTTGTTCCGCGGCGCATTTAAGACGAACTTTAGGCCGCTCCCCTTCGGACGGGGAAGAGCAGCGTAGAGTTCACATGACCAATCTGATCGCGCTCACCGATCCGGGAGCAGCGGCGCTGGCCCTCGGCCTGCAGGTCCTGGGCCTTCCCGTCGATGTGGCCGAGATCCTCCACCAGTCCGGCAAGAGCCGGCTGGACGCCATCGATCTTGTCCGCTTCGCCCGCACCCAGCCGATCAAGGCCAGGCTCGTCGAGAGCAACATCGCGCGCCTGACGAACACGCCGCTGCCTGCCCTCGTACGGATGCGCGATGGCTCATGGCTGGTCGCCGGCCGCGTCGCCGATGGCAAGATCCTGATCCAGAACCCGTTCGAGCGCGCGCCGCGTCTGTTGCCCCTGGAAGAGTTCGGGACGATCTGGGACGGCACGGTGCTGCTCATGGCCCGGCGCGCGAGCCTGACCGACCCCTACCAGCGGTTTGGCATCGCCTGGTTCATCGCCGCCATCCAGAAGTACAGGCAGCCGCTGACCGAAGTCCTGGTCGGCTCGTTCTTCGTGCAGGTCTTCGCCCTTCTGACGCCGCTGTTCTTCCAGGTGATCATCGACAAGGTCTTCGTGCAGCGAGGACTGTCGACCCTGGAGGTGCTCTCGATCGGTATGATCGGTCTTGGGATCTTCGAAGTCGTGCTGGGCGGGATCCGCGCCTACCTGCTCGCCCATACCTCCAATCGGATCGACGTCGAACTCGGGGCGCGCCTGTTTAAGCACCTGTTCGCCCTGCCGCTGTCCTATTTCCAGGCCCGGCGCGTGGGCGACACCATTGCTCGTGTGCGTGAGCTGGACAACATCCGTCAGTTCCTGACCTCGTCGGCTCTGACCCTCGCGATCGATCTCCTGTTCTCGGTCATCTTCCTCGCGGTCCTGCTGCTATACAGCCCGACCCTGACCCTGGTCGTTGCCGGGGCCCTGCCCCTCTACGTACTGCTGAGCCTCGGCCTCACCCCGGCATTCCGCCGGCGGCTGGACGAGCGCTTCCGCCGTGGATCGGAGAACCAGTCCTTCCTCGTCGAGGCCGTCTCAGGGGTCGAGACCGTCAAGTCGATGGCGGTCGAGCCGGTCATGCAGCGCCGGTGGGAGGAGCAGCTTGCCGCCTATGTGAAGTCGGCCTTCGGGGTGGTGACGCTGAACACCTTCGGCAGCCAGACCGCCGCCATCATCAACAAGGTCACTGTGGTGCTGATCCTCTTCATCGGGGCGCGCTTGGTGATCGACAACCAGCTCACCGTGGGGGAACTGGTCGCATTCAACATGATCGCGTCCCAGCTCGCCTCCCCGGTGCTGCGAATCGCCCAGCTGTGGCAGGACTTCCAGCAGGTGCGGATCTCGATCGACCGCACCGGCGACATCCTCAACACCACGCCCGAGCCTGGCGCTGCGACCGCCGTGCGCCTTCCCCCGATCACCGGGCGCGTTTCGGTCCAACACGTCAACTTCCGTTACCGCCTCGATGGACCGGTTGTGCTTCACGACGTCTCCCTCGAGATCCCCGCGGGACAAGTCATTGGCATGGTCGGCTCGTCCGGCTCCGGCAAGAGCACGCTCGGCAAGCTGATCCAGCGCCTCTACATTCCAGAGACGGGCCGGATCGCGATCGACGGCAACGACCTCAGCCTCGCGGACCCCTCGTGGTTACGCCGACAGATCGGCGTCGTCCTGCAGGAGAACATCCTGTTCAACCAGTCGGTGCGCGACAACATCGCCCTCTCCGACGAGTCGATGCTGATGGAGCGCGTGATCGAGGCGGCGGAACTCGCCGGCGCGCACGAATTCATCGCCGGCCTTCCGGAGGGCTACAACACCATCATCGGCGAGCGGGGCGCATCGCTCTCCGGCGGCCAGCGGCAGCGGATCGCCATCGCCCGCGCCCTCGTGGCCAATCCCAGGATCCTCATCTTCGACGAGGCGACCTCCGCCCTCGACTACGAGAGCGAGGCGGCGATCCAGGCCAACATGCGCCGCATCTGTGCAGGTCGGACGGTCATTCTGATCGCCCACCGCCTCTCGACCCTGCGCATCGCCGACCGCATCGTCACGATCGAGAAGGGGCAGATCGTCGAGGACGGAAACCACCAGTCGCTGCTGCGCGCCGGCGGCCGCTATGCGCGGCTGTGGAGCCTGCAGACGGCAGACTTCTCTCCCGTGCACGCGGTGGTGTGACCATGAGCTTTTCGCAATCCGTCGAGCGGGCGCTCGCCGTCTTCGAGCCGCGCGACGAGCGAGAGTTCCTCCCCGCGGCCCTCGAGGTGGTGGAGACCCCCGCCTCCCCCACCCTGCGACTGTTCGCCTTGCTGATTGTCGGCTTCTTCGCGATCGCGGTCGCCTGGGCCTTCATCGGCCAGACCGACGTCCACGCCACCGCCCCGGGGCGGATCCTGCCGGCGGGCGACGTGAAGACCATCCAGTCGCTCAATTCCGGGATCGTGAGCGCCATCAATGTGCAGGACGGTGACCATGTCCGACGGGGGCAAGTGCTGATCTCGCTGGATCCGACGGACACGGCAGCCGACCAGGGCAAGGCGGGTCGCGACCTCGTGCAGTCCCAACTCGACGTGGCGCGGCTGATGGTTCTGAAGTCGAGCTTTGCCGGTGGCTCGAGCGAGTTCGTCGCGCCTGTCGGCGCCCCGCCCGATCTCGTCGCCGAGGCCCGGGCCGCCCTGCGCGCGCAGGCCAGCGAGGAGGGCGCCAAGATGGGTGAGCTCTCCCAGCAGATCGCCCAGAAGTCGGCGGAAGTGGCCGAGGTGGCCGCCCAGGCGCAGAAGATCCAGTCCACACTGCCCATGCTCGAGCAGAAGGAGGGGATGAACCAGCAGCTCGTCGCCCGCGGCTTTGGAACGACCTTCGCCTATCTCGACTCCCAGCAGGCCGTGACCGACGCGAAGAACGACCTCGCCATCACCAGCCGTCGCGCGGAAGAAGCGCGAGCCGAGCGCGCTTCCCTGCAGCATCAGCGGGACGAGGCGCGCTCGACGTACGAGACCCAGATCCTCGCGGACCTCGCAAAGGCGCAGGAGCAGGAGAACGAAGTTTCGGCCGAGTTCGTGAAGGCGCGGAACAAGTCGGCACAGACCGAGATCCGCTCGCCCGTCGACGGCAGGGTGGAACAGCTGGCCGTCCACACCTCGAGCGGCGTGGTCATGCCGGCCCAGCGCCTGATGATCGTGGTTCCCGATACCCGCGATCTCACCGTCGAGGCGCGCCTCGCCAATCGCGACATCGGTTTCGTGCGGCCGGGACAGAAGGTGAAGGTCAAGGTGGAGACCTTCAACTACACCCGCTACGGCATGATCGAGGGACGCGTGCTGAGCGTCAGTCCCGACGTGGTCGACGCCGACACGACGCCTGGAAGCGGAAGCACAGCGGGAGCCGGGGCCGCGAGTTCTGCGAGGCCTGGCGGTTCACCCGCCTACGTCGCCCGGATCTCCCTGGGTGCGACGAGCATGATGGTGGACGGCGTGCGCCGACCACTGCAACCTGGAATGAGCGTCACCGCAGAGATTCGCACCGGCGGTCGCTCCATTGCCGATTACCTGCTCTCGCCCCTAGCCAGGAAGACCCAGGAAAGCCTTCATGAGCGTTGACCCCCGGAGGGGCGCGGCCGCCGCGCCTCTCATCCTGGCCTGGACCCTCTCGGCGGCTCCAGCGGGTGCGACCACCCTGCTCGACGCCATCCGCATGGCCTACCAGACAAACCCGACCTTGCGCGCGCAGAGGGCGGAGCTGGCCGCGGTGGGTGAGGGCTACGTCCAGGCGCGGGCGAACCTGGGGCCGCAGGTCAATCTCGACGGACAGGGCGGCTATTCGATCGCCCGCGTCCAGCAGGCGGCAGGCGCCTTTACCCCCGCCACAGACACGACCTTTCGCGGCGCCACCGGGACCGCAGATCTGTCGCTCGTCCAGCCGATCTACAGCTTCGGGGCCAACAAGGCCAAGGTTCGCGGTGCGAAGGATGATGTCCTGTCGGGCCGGGAGGATCTGCGCCAGGCCGAGAGCGAGACGATCCAAAAGGTCATCCAGGCCTATGTCGACGTGCGACGCGACCGCCAGGTCATGGCCATCCTTCGCGACGAGGTCGACCATCTGAACCGGGAGTTTGAGGAGACCAAGGCGAAGGGCCAGTTGGGCCAGCTGACCCGGACCGACACAGCGGAGGCCGAGGCGCATCTGCTGGCCGCCCAGGCGCAGCTGCAGTCGGCCCGCGGGCGCCTCACCGCCAGCAACGCCGAGTACCTCGCCGTCGTGGGCGAAAATCCCGGCGAGCTGGCGCCCGAGCCAGAGCTTCCGGGTGTTCCCGCAACGATCGACGACGCGCTATCGGCGACCGAACAAAACAATCCCCGCATTCGCTCGGCGATCAACGCCGAGCAGGCGGCGCGCGAACAGGTCAACGCCGCCAAGGCGGCCTACGGCCCTTCGATCGGCGTGAGAGTCGATGCGGGGATTCAACCTGTCCTACCCTACATCCCCGGGCTCTATGATCGGAACGTGACCGTCGCGGCGGTGGTGAGCCAGCCGATCTTCACCTCCGGCCTGCGCGGCTCGAAGGTGCGAGAAGCCGCCGACCGCGACAGCGAGGCGATGATCCAGGTCGACGCCGCACGTCGCGCGGCCGTGCAGTCGGTCGCACAGGCCTGGGGCGCCTGGACCACCGCCCACGACGCCGCCGCCCTGACCGAACGCCAGGTGGCGGCCGAATCCGTCGCCGTCGAAGGTAATGAGGTGGAGGAGCGCGTCGGACGGCGCAGCATCTTCGAACTGGTCAATATCGAGCTCGACTTCGCCAACGCCCGGGTCCAGCTGCTGGACAACCGGCGCGACGAATATGCCGCGCGCGCCGCCCTGCTGGCCGCCATGGGCGTTCTTGAGGCGCGTTTCCTGACGCCGGGCGTGACCCTGTACGACCCCGCAGCCGCCCTGAAGAAGGCCCAGAACGGCAGCGGCGTGCCATGGGAGGGGGCGATCGAGGCGATAGATGTGGGTCCCCGGGCCAAGCCGCCTGCCTTGAACCCGCCCGTCGCCCCGCTGCCGCGCCCTGTCCTGGGTGACCCGACGGCGAGCGGGCCTGCAGGCGGCGCCTGATCAATCCACCTCAGGCGGCCGGGGCAGGCTCGTGGGACGGGCGCGGGCGGAGAGCCTTGCGAGGACGGATGCCGACGCCTTTGAACCCGCCTGAAGTCAGGATCCCAACGTCCGCGATCAGGAAAGGGATCGACCACTTCGACGGCGCTGCGATGTAGCGGGGCACCCACACCGGGTCGTACTTGTCCTTGTACCGGCGCACGCCGCGGAAGTTGTAGATCTCCTCGCCACGCTCGAAGAGGAGCCGGCCGACCCGTGACAGGATCGGGGCCAGCGGCCGCTGTTCCAGCCCAGCCAGCGGCGCCATGCCGAACTCGAAGGCGACATAGCCCTGTTCACGGCCCCACTTGAGCAGCTCGACGAACAGGTAATCCATCACATCCTTGGGCGCCTCGTCGGCGTAGCGCATCAGGTCGATCGAGAAAGCGGTCCGCTGGGCGGTGGTCCACAGGGTGGCGAAGGCCACCGGACGCGTCCCCATCCGGACGATGGCGATCGGGAACTGCCAGACGTACGGCGCCGCGAAACCACCCATGGTGAAGGTCTTCTCGCTCCCGGCGTGGTGCGAGAGCCATTGGTCGGAGATCCGCCGCAGCTCCGGCTCCATGAACCGAGCCTCGACGCCGGACAGCACCTCGAAACAGCCGCCCTCCTCGCCCGTTTTGCGCCAGCTGCGGCGCAGATTTCCCCTTTTCCGACCCTCGAGGGAAAAGCTGTCCAGGGGGACGGCGGCGGTCTCCCCCACCTTCTGGATGGTGAAACCCAACTCGACGATGTCCGGCAGATCGTCCGGACCTAAACCGTAGACGCCAGGTCGCGCGGCGTGCGCGTCCGCCAGTTCGCGGAACCGCCAGAGCAGCTCGAGCCGCTCCTCGCGTTTTCCGATCGGCGAGCCTAGGGCGATCCAGGAGCGACCCCGCACGCCGAACATCATAAAGCTTTCCCCGCTCTCGGAGAACAGGAAGCGCTTGTCGCCGCGAAGGGCGAGGTTCGCGTGGGGTTCGGCGCATTCGGCCTTGGCCAGAATCGCGTTCACCCGCTCATATTCGGGATCTGTCTCGCCGACGACGGGCGGCGTCGCCGGGGTCGCCAGGAGCCGCCAGACACCCACTCCCAGAAGCAGAACGGCGGCGGCGACCGTGGAGCGGATCGCCCGCTCCGCGTCGTGATCGCTCATCACCTTGATGACCGAGAGGTTGGTGTAGTCGAGGTTCTGGAACGACCACCACCCGGCGAGCGCCGCGCCAGCCATCGCGGCCGCGGCGGAGAGGAGCCAGCCGGGCGAGATCTCCATCCGGGTCAGGCGCGCGCGGCGAGGGAAGGCCTCGTGCATCGGCGCGATCAGCAGGAATGAGACCATCAGGGCCGAAGCCTCCTCCCAGTCGAACCCCTTGCAGAGGGCCAGTATGGCCGCGGTCGGCAGGCAGGCGACTGTCGCGGCCCAGGCCGCATCGAGCCGGCGCGAGAGACCGAAGGCCAACAGGATCAGGAGGATCCCCACGATGCTCGACAGGAAATGGCTGATCTCGATCAGCAGGATCGGCGCGTGTTCCGCGAGCCACATGAAGCGGCTGGGGTCCGACGGCGTCGCGCCGGAGGCCAAAAGCATCACGCCCATGGCCGCGGTCAGCAAAGCAAGCCCGCTGGGTGCGGCCGACACCATCGCCGGTCGCATGTCACGCAGCCAGGCCATGCGGCTCCTTCTCGGTCCGACAAAGAAACGCAGGCGGCCCAAACGGCGGTCCGTCGGGCCGCATTATACGCCAGTTTGTATCCAACACGCTAACGGGCCCGCTGTCGCGGAGTGAACCCTCATCTGCGTCCCGACACCCTCGACCCGCCTCAAAACCGGCTGTCGGAACGAGCCGGACGCCCGCTTGGACCGCAGCCACCTCGCCGCTAGAGTGAGGCATCAGACATCTGGGTTGCGGAGGTAGCGATGGCCGACTTTGGCGGGTCCGAATTGGAGGCATTTCGCGCCGAGGTCCGCGAGTGGCTGGCGCAGAACTATCCGGCGGAGCTTCGCGATCCGAACGCGAAAACCGACCCGGAAGCGATCTGGGCGGGTCGCGCCTTCGCGGGAAGCCACGATCCACAAGTCGTCTGGATGCAGCGCATGGCGAGCCGCGGCTGGACCACGCCGAGTTGGCCGGAAGCCTATAGCGGCGGTGGTCTTTCCGCGGGGCAGGCCAAGGTGCTGGACGAGGAATTGGCGGCAGGCCACTACCGCACGCCCCTCACCTCCTTCGGCATCTGGATGCTCGGGCCCGTCCTGCTGGAGTACGCCAACGAGGCCCAGAAGCGCGAACACCTGCCGAAGATCATCCGCGGCGAGATCCGCTGGTGCCAGGGCTATTCCGAGCCCGGCGCGGGTTCCGATCTGGCGTCGCTGCAGACCCGCTGCGAGGACAAGGGCGACCACTGGCTGATCAACGGCCAGAAGATCTGGACCTCCTACGCCAACAAGGCCGACTGGTGCTTCTGCCTCGTGCGGACGGACACGACCAAGAAGCACGAGGGGATCAGTTTCGTTCTCATCGACATGGCGACGCCGGGCGTCGAGACGCGTCCGATCAAGCTGATCAGCGGCGAGTCCCCTTTCTGCGAGACGTTCTTCACCGACGTGAAGGTCCCCAAGGAGAACATGGTCGGCCGGCTCAACGGCGGCTGGGAGATCGCCAAGCGGCTGCTGCAGTATGAGCGGCAGAACATCTCCGGCGGCTTTGGCGGCGGCGGGGGCGCCGGCGGTTCCGCAGGGGACCTGTCGGAAATCGCCAAGAGCTATGTCGGGACCGACCACGGCGTCTTGGCCGACCCAGACCTCCGCGGGCGCATTACCACCAACAAGATGGATTTCCGCGCCTTCTATCTGACCTTGTCGCGGGTGGCGGCGGAGTCCGCCGCTGGCAATGGCCCCTCTGCTGCAACCTCGATCATCAAGTACGCCGCCGCGACCCTGGCCCAGCAACGCAGCGAACTGATGATCGAGGCGATGGGGGGACAAGGCCTTGGCTGGGAAGGCGAAGGCTTCACCCCCGCCGAACTGATCGCCTCGCACGGCTGGCTGCGCTCGAAGGGCAATTCCATCGAGGGCGGCACGAGCGAGGTCAATCTCAACGTCGTCTCCAAGCGCGTGCTGGGTCTGCCCGACCCGAAGTAGGCGAAGCCGCCCCGAGACCGTCCCTCCCCTTCTGGGAGCCGCTCGACCACCCGCCCCAGAAAGGGGAGGGATTGGTCGCACGCCCGCCGCGCTTGCGGTGGGCGACACGGTCGTTAGAGTGAAAATCAAACAGGTGTTCGGGAAAGGGAGACGTGCATATGGCGGATGGGACGCAGCCCGCCCTTGAGGCCTTCCGGTCAGAGGCGCGCGCCTGGCTTGAGGCGAACTTCCCCGCCTCGCTGCGCGGCAAGGACGACCTACAGGAAGCCTACATGGGCGGCGAGAAGCCCGCCGGGGACGCCCTGCTCTGGAAGCAGCGCATGGGCGAGAAGGGCTGGGGCGCGCCGACCTGGCCCAGGCAATATGGCGGGGGCGGCCTGACGTCCCTGGAGGCGCGGGTGCTGGGCGAGGAGATGGCCCGCGTTGGCGCGCCCAATCCGATCGTGGGAATGGGAACGAGCATGTTCGGCCCGACCCTGCTCGAGTACGGGACCGAGGACCAGAAGCAGCGCCACATCCCGTCGATCGTGCGCGGCGAGTTGCGCTGGTGTCAGGGCTATTCGGAGCCGGGCGCCGGATCCGACCTCGCCTCGCTCACCACCAAGTGCGAGGACGCCGGCGACCACTGGGTCGTCAACGGTCAGAAGATCTGGACCTCCGGCGCCCAGTACGCCGACTGGTGCTTCTGCCTGGTCCGCACCGACCCCTCGAAGAAGCACGAGGGCATTAGCTTCGTGCTGATCGACATGCATCAGCCGGGCGTCGAGACGCGACCGATCAAGCTGATCGCCGGCCACTCCCCCTTCTGCGAGACCTTCTTCACCGACGCGCGGGTCGAGAAGAACGACATGGTCGGACCGCTCAACGGCGGCTGGACCGTGGGCAAGCGCCTGCTGCAGCACGAGCGCTCGGGCCAGGGCGGCGGACGGATGATGGGCGCGGGACGTTCGCTCGACGAGATGGCGAATGACTACGGCCTGCGCGACAAAGCCGGGAACTATCTCGACGAAGACGTGCGGACCCGCGTGACCCAGAACAAGATCGACGCCAAGGCGCACGCCCTTACGATCCAACGGGCACTCAACGACGCCAAGGGCAATGTGAACCCCAGCGCCACCACCTCGATCATGAAGAACTCCGGCACCCGCATCGGTCAGGAGAAGTCCGAGTTGTCGGTCGAGACGATGGGCGTTCAGGGCCTCGGCTGGGAGGGCGAAGCGTTCTCCGACGAGGAGCGCCAGACGGTGCGCGCCTGGCTGTCGGGCAAGGCGACGACGATCTTCGGCGGTTCGCAGGAGATCCAGAACAACATCATCTCCAAGCGGATCCTCGGCCTGCCGGATTCCACCCGGTCGGCCTGATCCAGTCATTTCGAAGAAAGGAATAAGTACACATGCCTGATTTCGGCGGCGCCGAGGTCGATCTCGACACCTTCCGCACGGAAGCCCGCGACTGGCTGAAGGCCAACTTCCCGCCCGCGCTCAAGGGCCGTGGCGGCCTGATGGCCCAGGAAGGCGTTGGCCCACAGGGCGGCGACTACGAAGCCTGGCGCAAGGCCATGGGCGAGAAGGGCTGGGGCGTCCCGACCTGGCCGACCCAGTATGGCGGCGGCGGCCTGACGGCTCAGCAGGCGCGCGTCCTGCAACAGGAGATGGGCAAGATCGGCGCCTGGAATCCCATCGGGGGCATGGGCGTGATGATGTTCGGCCCCACCCTGCTCGAGTACGGCAACGACGAGCAGAAGCGCCGCCATATCCCCCCGATCGTGAAGGCCGAGCAGCGCTGGTGCCAGGGCTTCTCCGAGCCGGGCGCGGGCTCCGACCTCGCCTCCCTGCAGACGCGCTGCGAGGACAAGGGCGACCACTATCTGATCAACGGCCAGAAGATCTGGACCTCAGGCGCCCAGTGGGCCGACTGGTGCTTCTGCCTCGTGCGCACGGACACGACCAAGAAGCATGAGGGCATCAGCTTCATCCTGATCGACATGCGCACGTCCGGCGTCGAGACGCGGCCGATCCGCCTGATCAGTGGCAACTCCCCCTTCTGCGAGACCTTCTTCACCGACGTGAAGGTGCCCAAGGAGAACCTCGTGGGCCCGCTCGGCGGCGGCTGGTCCATCGCCAAGCGCCTTCTGCAGCACGAGCGCAGCGGCCTGACCGGCGGCGGTGGCTTCGGCGCGCCGCGCCAGACCCTTCCGGACCTCGCCAAGAGCTATGTCGGTGCGGACGCCCAAGGCCGCATAGAAGACACCGAGCTGCGGCTTCGGATCACCCAGAACGAGATGGAGTCACGCGCTTTTCAGCTCACGGCTCTCCGCTCGATGGCCGAGTCCAAGTCCAACCAGGGACCGACGGCGGCGACCTCGATCATGAAGAACGCCGGCACGAAGGTCTACCAGGAGCGCGCCGAACTCACCCTCGAGGTCATGGGCGCCAACGGGCTCGGCTGGGAAGGCGAAGGTTTCACGTCCGACGAGTTGCAAGCCGTTCGCGGCTGGCTCGGCGGCAAGGCCACGACGATCTACGGCGGCTCGTTCGAGGTGCAGAACAACATCATCTCCAAGCGGATCCTCGGCCTACCCGATCCGCTCTCCAACAGCTGAACCCCATCACGCACAACGTTATCCAGGAAGAGTTGAAAAGATCATGGCAGTCCTGACCGAAGAACAGTCGATGCTGCGCGATGCGGCGCGCACGTGGACCCAGGAGAAGTCTCCGGTGTCCGCGTTCCGCAAGATGCGCGACGCCAACATGCCGCTCGGATACGACCCCGCCGCCTTCGCCGAGATGGCGGAGATGGGCTGGACCGGGGTCATCATCCCCGAGGCCTACGGTGGCTCCGACTTCGGCTATCTCAGCCTCGGCCTCATCCTCGAGGAGACCGGCCGCACCCTGACCGCTTCCCCGATCGTGTCGACGGCCCTCGCCGCCGCCAGCGCGATCATCCTCGGCGGCTCGGACGCCCAGAAGGATGCATGGCTGCCGAAGATCGCCTCGGGCGAATTGGTCGGCGCTCTGGCCGTCGATGAAGGCCCGCACCATCGACCCCAGAACGTGAAGACCAAGGCGCAGAAGAGCGGCTCGGGCTACAAGATCAGCGGCTCGAAGAGCTTCGTCCTCGAAGGCATGGCCGCAGGCCTGTTCGTGGTTTCGGCCCGTACCTCGGGCGCGGAAGGCGACGCCGAGGGGATCAGCCTCTTCCTCGTGCCGGCCGACGCCAAGGGCGTGACCCGCAAGGCGCTCAAGCTGGCCGACTCCCGCGGCGCGGCGAACGTGGCGTTCGACGGCGTTGAAGTCGGCGCCGACGCCCTGCTGGGCGCCGAGGGTAAGGGCGGACCGCTTCTCGAGAAGACCCTCGACCGCGCCCGCGCCGGCCTCGCCGCCGAGATGTTGGGTTCCGCGGTGCAGGCGTTCGAAACGACGCTCGACTACCTCAAGACCCGCGTTCAGTTCGGTCAGGTGATCGGCTCGTTCCAGGCCCTTCAGCACCGCGCGGCCAAGATGTTCACCGACCTCGAGCTGGCCCGCTCCTGTGTCGAGGCGGCCCTTACCGCGATCGACAACGACAGCCCCGACGTTCCGGAGCTGGTTTCCCTGGCCAAGGCCAAGGTGGGCGACACCCTGCACCTCGTCTCCAACGAGATGGTCCAGATGCACGGCGGCATCGGCATGACCGACGCCCACGACGCCGGCCTCTACCTCAAGCGCGCCCGGGCGACAGAAGCCACCTTCGGCAACCAGGCCTATCACCGCGACCGCTACGCCCGCATCCAGGGCTACTGATCGCCGCGGAGCCCCGGCCCTTTGGCCGGGGCTCCGACTTCAAACTGCATCGACCCGGAGCCGTCCCCCTCAATCCCGGACGCAGGGCGCGGAGCGCCCGAAGATCCGGGACCCAGCATCCACGACCTCTCCACGGCGAACGACGCTGATTGCATCGACGGCAGCGGGCCCCAGGCGCCGCGGGGCCGTCCAGGTTGTGGATGCTGGGTCCCGGATCTGCGCGCTCTGCGAGCGCTCCGTCCGGGATGACGTATTAAGTTGGACCGATCACGACCTCGCCGTCCTCTTTGGTGAAGGACGGTGGCTGCCGATCGAGCAGGCTCAGCACGACCTCGGAGGGGCGGCAGAGTTTCACGCCCTTCGGCGTGACTACGATCGGGCGATTCACGAGGATCGGATCGGCCAGCATCGCCTCGAGGATCGCCTCGTCCGACGTCGCCCGGTCAGTGAGCCCGAGTTCGACCGCCGGTGTCCCCTTCTCCCGCAGGATGTCCCGCGGCCCGACGCCCATGGCCGACATCAGGCTCTCCAGTCGCTCGCGCGTCCAGCCGACCTTCAGATACTCGACCACCTCGGGCGCGTAACCGGCCGCCTCGATCATCGCGAGGGTGTTGCGGGACGTTCCGCAGGCGGGGTTGTGGTAGATCGTGATCGGAAAGGCTTCAGACACGAACGTCTCCCTTCACCAGGGGAGACGCCGCGGCCCGCCGGCCCACCGCCGCGCCGCGCTCGTACCAGCCGCGCGAGCGGTTCGCGATGGCGACGATCGAGAGCATCACGGGCACCTCGATGAGCACGCCCACTACTGTCGCCAGCGCCGCGCCCGAACGGATGCCAAAGATGCTTATGGCGGCGGCCACGGCCAGTTCGAAGAAGTTGGAGGCGCCGATCAGGGCCGAGGGCGCGGCGACGCAATGCGCCTCGCCCGTGAGACGATTGAGCAGATAGGCCAGGCTCGAGTTGAAATAGACCTGGATCACGATCGGGACGGCCAGCAGGGCGATCACGGCCGGCTGCGCGATGATCTGCTCGCCCTGGAAGGCGAACAGCAGGATCAGGGTGGCCAGCAGCGCCACGAGCGACACGGGCTGGATCCGCGCCAGGGCGCTCTGCAACGCCGCCGCACCGCCGTGGCGCACGAGCAGGGCGCGCGCCGCCTGCGCCAGGATCACCGGGACGACAATGTAGAGCACGACCGACAGGACCAGCGTCGCCCAGGGCACGGTGATCGCCGACAAACCCAGCAGCAGCCCCACGATCGGAGCGAAGGCGACGACCATGATGGTGTCGTTCAGGGCGACCTGGCTCAGCGTGAAGTTCGGCTCACCGTCAGTCAGATGGCTCCAGACGAAGACCATCGCCGTGCAGGGCGCGGCCGCGAGGATGATGAGTCCGGCGATGTAGCTGTCGATCTGGCCCGCCGGCAGCCACCGCCGGAAGAGATAGCCCACGAACAGCCAGCCGAGGGCGGCCATGCTGAAGGGCTTGACCGCCCAGTTGATGAACAGCGTCACGCCGATCCCGCGCCAGTGGCGGCCCACGCCGCCGAGAGCTGCGAAATCCACCTTCATCAGCATCGGGATGATCATCAACCAAATGAGCAAGGCGACGGGCAGATTGACGTGCGCCAGCTCCAAGGCCCCGATCGCGGCGAAGGCGGGCGCAAAGAAGTGGCCAAGCGCGACTCCGGCCACAATGCACAGAGCCACCCATAGGGTCAGGTATCGCTCAAAGAGAGACACAGGGATTCTCGCTCCAGGTTTGTCGCCAGCTCGGTGTCAGGAAACCGACGCCGTCGTGTTGTTTGTCTTTCCGATGGCCTCGACGCGGCGCTGAAGGGTCAGGCGATCAAGGCTCTCCATCGAAAGATTGGTGAACAGCTCGATCCGGTGACGCAGCATCCGGAAGGTGTCGGCGAAGACCAGCCCGATCTCCGCGGGGCTGCCCTCCGCCGCCGCCGGGTCAGGCAGTCCCCAGTGAGCGCTGATCGGCTGGCCAGGCCAGACCGGACAGACCTCGGCGGCGGCGTTGTCACAGACGGTGAATACAAAGTCCAACACCGGCGCGTCCGGTCCGGTGAACTCTTCCCAGCTTTTGGAACGGAATTGGTCGACCTGAAAATTCTGCCGCTCCAGCAACTCCAAAGTGTGCGGGTGGACTTCGCCCTTCGGCATGGAACCTGCCGAATAGGCTTTGAATTTCGGACAACCGACACGATTCATGATCGCTTCCGCCATGATCGATCGCGCGGAATTACCCGTGCAGAGGAAGAGGACGTTGAAGGGAGTCTCCCTCATGGCGCGCCTCTAACAGCATGCTTTCGTCGGCGCGGCGGCGCTCGCCGGGGCGCAGCAGGATTTGACGGATCCCTCAGCCCGCGACTCGTCCTCTCCGTACACGACCGCCTCGCCAAAGGTGTGGAAGGTCTCCCAGCGCAGGCCCGACGGGTCGTTGACCCACGACTTGTCGGACCTGGCGTAACAACAGGTCGTCGCCTCGAGGTCGCGGGTCGTCTCCCCCGCGGCCTTCAGCCGCCCCGCCAGCTCAGCCAGCTCTTCCCCGCTCTCCACCTGGATCCCCAGGTGGTCGACGCCGGCGCTGTCCGTCCGGTCGGAGATCGCGAAATTCACGCGGGGATCGTCGAGCATCCATTTCGCATAGTCGTCCTTCACCACCGTCGGCTGCGCGCCGAACAGGGTGGTGTAGAAGCGGATCGAGGTGGCGAGATCGTCGACGGCCACATGGACGTGCATGCGCTTCATGACAGGGCTCCAGAAGGTTGATCGCAGCAACCGGTGCGGCTCGCGGCCTTCGCGAGCGGCTCGCAGATTTCAGGTCGGCCCTGACAGCAGTCTTCCGTCAGGTAGAGCAGCAGCTCGCTCATGGCGTCGTACTCGGCCGCATAGATGATCGAGCGGCCATCCCGCCGGCTCCTGACCATGCCGGCGTTGGCGAGGACGTTCAGCTGGGCGGACAGGGTGTTGGGGGGAATCCCAAACTCGCGGGCAATCTCGCCGGCAGGAAGGCCGGCTGGTCCCGCCTTCACAAGCCGACGGAAGACGTTGAGGCGCGCATCCTGAGCCAAGGCCGAGAGACGCTTGATCGCGAGATCAATTTCCATATTTCCATTATTCTGGAAATTTTCATCCCGTCAAGCAGTCGGAGAATCGGCGCGTTCGGCACAAATCGCACGTGGCCCTGGCCAGAGGCGCGGACGGCCGACATATTGAACGGCTAGTGGGGGTTAAGGGCGCAAGCTCCGGGACGGGAAGCGGCCGCCAATGTCCCGGGGGAACGAGATCATGAGGAACTGCGCATGCATGAAAGCGTGATGTCGCTTTGGCCGACCGTCCTGGCGTCTTTCCTGGCCTCGACGGTGGAATTCGTAGAGGCGCTCACCGTGATCCTGGCCGTCGGGACCGTGCGAGGCTGGCGCGGCGCCCTGAGCGGCGCTGGCGCCGCGGTTCTCGTGCTTGCGGTGCTGGTGGCCGCGCTCGGGCCGGCGCTGCAGGTCGTCCCCCTGAACGCGGTGCGCGTTGCCCTGGGCGCGCTCATGCTGCTGTTCGGGCTGCGCTGGTTGCGCAAGGCCGCCCTGCGCGCAGCGGGCATCATCCCTCTGCATGACGAGGCCGCCGCCTTCGAGAAAGAGACCTCACGCCTTCGTGGCCAGGGCTCCGCCGGCGGCGGGTTCGATACGGTTGGCTTCGCCGCCTCGTTCAAGATCACCATGATCGAAGGGGCCGAGGTGGTCTTCATCGTCATCGCGATCGGCGCGGGCGGACATGGACTCCTTCTCCCGGCCTGCCTGGGCGCCGCCGCTGCGCTTGCGCTTGTCATCGCACTGGGCGTGGCCGTGCACCGGCCCCTCGCCCAGGTCCCGGAGAACACGCTGAAGTTCATCGTGGGCGTGCTGCTCTCGGCCTTCGGCGCCTTCTGGTTCGGCGAGGGTCTCGGGATCCGCTGGCCCGGCGAGGACTGGGCTGTGCCGGCTCTGGTCGTTGTCTTTGCACTCACGGCCCTTGCGGCCGTCCGCCTGATCCCAGCTACGGCCCCTGCGAGGGTGAAATCATGAACTGGCTCAAGACCATCTGGGACGAGCTCGTCGGCCTGTTCGTCGACGACATCAGTCTGGCCGTCGTGATCGTCCTGTGGCTGGCCGCGGCCGGACTCGTCGTTCAGCTGAAGTGGATTCCTTCAGACTTGCAGGGCCCGTTCCTGGCGCTGGGCCTTGTGGTGATCTTCATGGAAAACACGCTGCGTCGCGCCCGGATGTGATCGGCCGGCGCGCGTTCAGGTGGATCAGCGGGCGCGGGCGGGATCGCGCTGCGTCTGTGTCGGGATCTTCGTTGCGCCGAAGCCGCGAACCGCCGGCGCTGTGGATTTCGACGGCGCCGGATCCGCCAGGGACTCGATGATCGGGCAGTCGGGGCGATCGTCGCCGTGGCAGGTCATGGCGAGTCGTCTGAGGGTCTCGCTCATCTCCTCGAGTTCCCGGGCCCGTCGGTCCAGGTCCTCGATGTGTCTAAGGGCGATGGTCTTCACATCCGCGCTGGCCCGACCACGGTCGTTCCAGAGCGCCACCAGGTCTCCAATCTCTTCGACGGAAAACCCCAGGTCCCGGGCCCGGCGAACGAACTTCAGCGTATGCACCTCGTTTGGGCCGTAGGTCCGATAGCCGGCTTCCGTGCGATCGGCCGCTGGGATCAGGCCGATCGCCTCGTAATAGCGGATCATCTTGGCTGAAACGCCGCTGGCCTTTGACGCTTGCCCGATGTTCATCCGATCGTCCCTGTGCTTCCTCGCTCGGAAGATCGGTTCGAGCCTGGCGCCGGACAAGTCGTGTCTATGCCGCAAAAGGGCGATGCAATGCGTCTTCGCCCGTAATGTACGGCGCCCTGAAGTTGCGCAGCCGCAAGGCGTTGCTGACCACGAACACGCTCGACATCGCCATTGCCCCGGCGGCGAGCATCGGCGACAGGAGCAGGCCGAACGCCGGATAGAGCACCCCGGCTGCGACGGGGATCAGCACCACGTTGTAAGCGAAGGCCCAGAACAGGTTCTGGCGGATGTTGCGGATCGTCGCGTGGCTCAGGGCGATGGCGCCCGCGACGCCGCGCAGGTCGCCCGACATCAGGACGACGTCGGCGCTCTCGATGGCGATGTCGCTCCCTGTTCCGATCGCCAGGCCGACATCTGCGGCCGCCAGGGCCGGAGCGTCGTTGATAC
The DNA here is from genome assembly GCA_036488995.1 of Caulobacteraceae bacterium. Taxonomy (GTDB): domain Bacteria; phylum Pseudomonadota; class Alphaproteobacteria; order Caulobacterales; family Caulobacteraceae; genus Acaudatibacter. The sequence continues at coordinate 19,886 of DASXGQ010000094.1, read as the reverse complement.
CGTCCCCGACGAAGGCGATGGGTCGTCCCTCCCCGCGGAGCCGGGTGACCGCCTCGACTTTGCCCTGCGGCAGGACTTCTGCGACGACCTCCTCGATGCCGAGACCCTTGGCTATCGCCGCAGCCGTGCGGCGGTTGTCGCCGGTGATCATTGCGACCTTCAAACCGAGGGCATGCAGGGCGCCGATCGCCTCGGCCGCGGAAGGCTTCACGGGATCGGCCACGGCAATCATCCCCGCCAGGCGGCCATCGAGCGCGACATAGAGCGGCGTCTTCGCCTCGTCGCTCAGGCGGGCGGCCTCGTCAGCGAAAAAGACGGTGTCCAGCCCAAGCCTGGCCATCAACCGGTCGGCGCCGATCTGGACCTTGCGGCCGTCGGCCAAGGCCTCCACGCCGAAGCCTGGCGTCGCCTCGAAACCGGTCACGTAGGGAAGCGAGAGCCCCGCCGTCCTGGCCGCTTCGACGATCGCTCCGCCGATCGGATGTTCGGAAGAGGCCTCGACGGCGGCGGTCAGCCGAAGAACTTCATCGCGATCGAAGCCGTCGGCGACGACAAGGTCGGTCAGCGTCGGACGCCCCTGTGTCACCGTCCCGGTTTTGTCGACGGCCACGATCCCGACGTCGCGCAGCGACTGCAGGGCTTCGCCCTTGCGGAACAGCACGCCGATCTCGGCGGCGCGGCCGGTTCCCACCATGATCGAAGTCGGCGTCGCCAACCCCATGGCGCACGGACAGGCGATGATCAGCACGGCGACGGCGTTCACCAACGCAAAGCCAAGCGCAGGATGCGGACCGAAGAGGATCCAGACGACGAAGGTGGCAAACGCGGCGGCCATGACCGCCGGCACGAACCAGGCTGTGACCTTATCGACGAGGGCCTGGATCGGCAGCTTCGAGCCCTGCGCCTGCTCGACCATCCGGATGATCTGGGCCAGCACCGTATCGGCGCCGGTCTTCGTGACGCGGAAGGAGAAACTGCCGGTCTGGTTCATCGTGCCGCCGACCACCTCGGCGCCGGGCTCCTTGCGCACTGGCAGCGGCTCGCCCGAGATCATGGACTCGTCGACCAGGGAGGCGCCGTCGACGACCTCGCCGTCGACTGGAATCCGCTCGCCCGGACGGACCAGGACGAGATCTCCCGGCCGCACCTGATCGAGCGGGATCTCCTCGTACTCACCGTTCCGCTGGACCCGCGCCGTCTTCGGTTGCAGACCCATCAGCCTCTTGATCGCCTCCGAAGTCCTCCCTTTGGCGCGCGCCTCGAGATAGCGCCCAAGCAGGATCAGGGTGACGATGACGGCGGCGGCTTCGAAATAGACGTTTGCGGTACCGCGCGGCAGGACGTTTGGCGCGAAGGTCGCGACGACCGAATAACCCCAGGCCGCGGTGGTCCCCAGCACTGTCAGCGAGTTCATGTCCGGGCCGCCGCGCAGCAGGGCCGGCACGCCCTTGCGATAGAAGCGCAGGCCGGGGCCGAAGATGACCAGACTCGCGAGGATGAACTGCACGTACCAGCTCACCCGCATGCCCATCCCGGCCATGACGAAGCGCTGGACGGCCGGCAGATGGGACCCCATCGCCAGCAGGAAGACGGGGATCGAGAGCACGGCGGAGAGCGCCAGTGCGCGACCCAGATCTCGTTGTTCGCGGTCTCGCGCCTCGGCCTGGGCGTCCGTCGCGTCCCGTGACTCCGTCAGGAGTCGCGCCTGATAGCCGGCCCCGCGGACAGCAGATTCCAGGCGACCTTCGTCGGCGAAACCCGCGAGACGTCGCACGGTGGCCCGCTCTGTCGCGAGGTTGACCGTAGCTTCGATGACGCCGGGCGTCGCCTTGAGGGCTTTCTCAACCCGCCCCACGCAGGATGCGCAGGTCATGCCCTCGACGCCCAACTCAACGGTCTCCTCGCCCGCCGCGTAGCCGGAGTTGCGGATCGCCTGGGCGACGGCGAGCGGATCGGCCGCGTCGTCGAATGTCACGTTCGCGCGCTCGGTGGCGAGATTGACCGATGCGCTGGAGACGCCCGGCACGCCGAGAATCGCCTTTTCCACGCGGCCCACGCATGACGCGCATGTCATCCCCGCAACCTGGAACGTGGCGCCGCCGGCCTGCTGCGGGTCATGGTCCAATGGGGCGATAGCAGTGGCCGAGCCCATCAAGCGGCTCCTTTCGTGGTTCACTGCAGGCCCAGATGGGGTTTCCAACAATGGGAAGGTCAAGACCTGGATTGCGCCACGAACGCCTCTTGACCTTGCCAGTATGACAAGCCGGATGCCGTCGGCTCCCTCAATTGAAAGGAGCTTAACGATGCAACGCTACAGGGCGCCCAAGATGAGTTGCGGTCACTGCGTCTCCACGATCGACGCGGCCGTGAAGGAGGTCGATCCCCACGCCGTCGTCTCGGCGGACCTTGCCAGCCATCAGTTGTCTATCGAGACCCAGGTCGACAGCGCCCGGATCGCCGCTGCGATCCGGGCGGCGGGCTATGAAAACGAGCCGGTCGTCGTCTGAGGCTAAGCATGCGCCACCCCCCAATCCATCGACCGAAGGGACGATCGATGCCCGCGACCGTGACCGTGGCGTCCAGTGCGCCCAGTCGCCGCCAATTCATCGAGGGGCTGGCCCTCGCCGGCGGCGCGGCGGTCATCGCGCGCCCGACCTGGAGCCGGGCCCAGGGAACCGCCGCCCCCGGCGTGCTCAGCGGCGAGACGATCGACCTGAAGATCGGCGAGTGTCCAATCAACATTACGGGTCGCCCGCGCATGGCGACGGCGGTGAACGGGACCGTTCCCGCCCCGATCTTGCGGCTTCACCAGGGCGACACTGTCACGATCAATGTCGCCAACACCCTGCGTGAGCCCGCCTCGATCCATTGGCACGGCCTGCGCCTGCCCAACGACATGGACGGCGTTCCGGGGCTGACCTTCCCGGGCATCGCCCCCGGGGAGACCTTCACCTATCGGTTCCCGATCGTTCAGAGCGGCACGTACTTCTATCACAGCCATTCGGGGATGCAGGAGCAAACCGGCCTCTACGGCGCTCTTGTATTGGCTCCCCCCGAGAAGGAACCTTACGATTACGATCGGGAATACGTGATCCAGTTATCGGACTGGACGGACCAAGACCCGATGAAGGTCCTCTCCAATCTCAAACAGCAAAGTGATTATTATAACTATCACAAGCAGACGCTCAGCGATTTTCTGAAGGAATCTCACGAGAAGGGATTCGGGCCGACCTGGGCGGAATGGTCCATGTGGGCGAAGATGCGGATGAGCCCAACCGACATCATGGACGTCACCGGGGCGACCTATACCTTCCTGGTCAACGGCCAGCCGCCGGCCGCCAATTGGACCGCCCTGTTCAGGCCCGGCGAGCGGGTTCGGCTGCGGTTCATCAACAGCGCGTCGATGTCGACCTTCGACGTGAGGATTCCGGGCCTGCCCCTCACGGTCGTCGCCGCCGACGGCAGCGATGTGCACCCGGTCACCGTTGACGAGTTTCGGCTCGGCGTGGCCGAGACCTATGACGTGATCGTAGAGCCGCGGTCCGACCAGGCCTACGCCATCTTCGCTCAGGCGGAGGACCGCTCCGGCTACGCCCGAGGCACGCTGGCCCCCCGACCAGGCATGACCGCGCCGATCCCGCCAATGGACCCCCGCCCTGTCCGCAGCATGGCCGACATGGGCATGGGCGGCATGAAGGGCATGGCGGAAATGAAAGGCATGGGTGGCGGGACCACGAGCGCCAAGCCCGGCGGGAACATGCCGGCCATGAAGACGCCAGGGATGGATATGTCCGGGATGAACATGTCGGGAATGGACATGCCGGGGATGGACCACTCGGCGATGGCTGAAGAAGCCAGCGCTCCTGCGAAGGCGCCCGTGATCGTCAATGCAGACGGTGTGGACCCCAGGACTCTGGCGGGCAGTCCATCTGTCGCGAGCGTCGCGGCGTCCCCGACAAACCGGCTGAACGAGGCTGGAGACGGCCTCGACAGCAACGGCCGCAAGGTCCTTGTCTATTCGGACCTGCGCGCCCTCAGGCCGGATCCGGACACGCGACCTCCAGACCGTGAAATCCAGTTCCACCTGACGGGGAACATGGAAAGGTTCGTCTGGGGGTTCGACGGGAAGAAGTTCTCACAGTCCAAGCCTATCCGCGTGAAGCTCGGCGAGCGTGTGCGCTTCACCCTGATCAACGACACGATGATGGAGCATCCGATCCATCTGCATGGCTTCCTGTTCTCGGTGGAGAACGGTCAGGACGGCGCCCTGCCGCTCAAGCACACGATCAACGTCAAGCCCGGCGAGAAGATGAGCTTCATCTACACCGCCGATGCGCCCGGCCGCTGGGCGTTCCACTGCCACCTGCTGTTCCACCAGGAAGCCGGCATGTTCCGCACGGTGCTGGTCGCATGAAAGTCTCGATCTTCCTCGCGACCGCGGGCGCCCTCGCCCTCGGCGCAGCGAGCGCGGAGGCGCAGGTCGAACAGGCGCAGGTCAGCCAGGCGCAGGCCGTTCAGCCGCAGACCGTTCAGTCACAAGCCGTCGCGAACCCGAACAACACCTCACCCTACGGTCAGGCGATGGGAGACAACCCGGTATTGGCGCATCTGGTGATCAACCAACTCGAGGCGAGGCTGGGTAACGGCGGCGCCGATCTCCGGTGGGAAACCGAGGGGTGGGTAGGCACGGACGATTGGAAGATATGGGTCAGGGATGAAGGCGAGCGGATGACCGATGGGCGGGTCGAAGACGGGCAGCTGGAAGCCTTCATAGCCAAGCCGATTTCGACCTATTGGAACGTGCTGGTGGGCGGCCGCTACGACCTGGATTCTGGACCAGGACGGGGTTGGGCCGCCGTCGGAATCGAGGGTCTCGCGCCCCGATTCTTCAACGTCAGCGCGACCGCCTACGCCGGGCCAAGAGGCGTGGCCGGCAAGTTGGAGGTCTATTACGACCAGCTGCTGACCAACCGGCTGATCCTGCAGCCCGAGGCTGAAGCGGACTTCTATAGCCAGGACGATCCCGCCCGGAAGGTCGGCTCAGGGCTCTCCGACATCGATGCGGGCATCAGGCTCCGTTACGAGATCACTCGGAAAATCGCGCCGTACATCGGCGTCGCCTGGCAACCGGTGTTCGGGCGCACGGCCGACTTCGCCCGCACCGCTGGCGAGGACACTGGCCCCGCCGTTCGCTTCGTCGTCGGGTGACGAGCTGGTTCTAGCGCCTCTTCCCCTCGAACCGGATCGGTTCGGCGCCCTAGAGTTTTGATCTGGCGCGCTTTCGTGCGGAGAACCCATTCCCGTATCGCCTGAAAGCGCCTTGGTTAGGTCGAGGAACTTGCCCGCGCACCCTGTCGCAGGATCCGCCTCTTGCCGCGGGGTCAACGCGCCCTAACTCCAGATCAGGAGAACAGCGCCATGGCATCACCCTTCGACGGTCTGGAGGTCGAGAAGCAGCTGCGTCCCACCGCGCGGGACTTCGACTTCAATCTCGACCAGCGGTTGGACTCGGTCGTCGTCCTCCACGCGCGCGTTCCGGACGACGCCTTCACTGCCAACACGTTGGGAACCGAACGCCTGGGCAACGGAGTCGTCATCGGCCCAGACGGCCTCGTCCTCACCATCGGCTATCTCATCACCGAGGCCGAGGAAGTGACCCTCCTGGCCAACGACGAACGCGCCATTCCCGCCCACGTCCTCGGGGTCGACCAGGTCACGGGCTTTGGCCTCGTGCACGCCCTCGAACCGATCGGGTTGCCCGCCTTGCCGCTCGGCGACTCCCGCAAAATCGACAGCGACGCGCCCATAGTGCTGGCCGGTGGGGGCGGCGTCCCGCACGCGATCTCCGGGCGGGTGCTCGCTCGGGCGCCGTTCGCCGGCTACTGGGAATATCTTCTGGACGAGGCCCTGTTCACGGCCCCCGGCCACCCCCACTGGAGCGGGGCGGCGCTGATCGCGCCCTCGGGTTCGCTGATCGGCGTGGGGTCGCTGCAGATGGCCCAGCAGGCCCGGGGCGGCAAACCCACCCTCATCAACATGTGCGTGCCGATCGAGCTCCTGCCGCCGATCCTCGATGACCTCTCGCAAGGGCGCGCAGCCCATGCGCCCAGGCCATGGCTCGGCGCCTTCGCCCAGGACGCGGGGGCGGGCGTGCTCATCCTCGATACGGCGACCGGCGGCCCGGCGGCTCGCGCGGAGATTCGGGCGGGGGATGTCATCCTCGCCGTCGCGGGCGAGCCCGTCATGGGGCTGGCGGACTTCTACAAGAAGCTCTGGGCTCTAGGGCCAGCGGGCGTCATCGCGCCGCTTCGACTCAAGCGTGAGAACGACATCTTCGAGGTCGAGGTCCGCACCGTCGACCGGGCCTCCCGCCTGAGGCGGCGCCGCCTGAACTGACGGCGCAATGTTCGCCGCTGGGAGCATCGCCAGCGGCGAGACCCCCTTGCTTGAGGCCCAAACAAGCTGGAGTATTGGCGTCAGGGGGGAGGCTTTGGGGCATGGGTGCGCCAAGGACGGCTGCAATCGTGTGCATCGGGGCGGGCCTGGCCGTGCTCGGTCTCGCCCCCGTCGCGGTGGCCGAGGGGACGGCGAGCGAGCCGGCGCGCATCGAGGCGATGGCCGGACCGCGGGGCGAGACCGAGTACCACATCGGGCCGCTGGATAAGCTGGACATCACCGTCTTCGAAGTCTCGGACCTCTCGGTCCGCAAGCTCCAGGTGGACGCCTCGGGGCGGATTATCCTTCCGCTGATCGGCGAAGTGGTTGCGACCGGCAAAACCACAACGGAGCTGGCCAGCGAGATCGCCGCGCGCCTGGGGGAGAAATACCTCCAGTCGCCTCAGGTCTCGGTGACCGTCGAAGAAGCGCTCAGCCGCAAGGTGACCGTAGAAGGGGCAGTCAATGAGGCCGGCGTCTTCGAGCTAAAGGGGCGCACGAGCCTTCTGGAAGCGGTCGCCCGCGCGAAAGGCGTGTCCAAAGGGGCCAATCCGCATCGCGTCAGCATCATCCGCATCGTCGACGGCGCGCCCCACGCAGCCACCTTCGACCTCGCGGCGATCGGCGTGGGCAAGGCGCCCAATCCCGAGGTGATCGGGGATGATGTCGTCATCGTGGATTCCTCACGGGCGAAGTCGTTCTGGAACGGCCTCGTGCAGGCGCTGCCGGCCCTCTACCTGCTCAACTTCCTCTAGGGGGCGCGGGCGATGACGGAGCTCCAATCCGCATGAATGCGCCTTCGCTCCCGCGTGAGCTTCGCCCAGGGTCGCCCACGCCCGCGGAAGCCGGACCAGGCGCCAAGGGCGCTGTCACGTCGCCGGACTGGGAGACCGTCGGCCAAGCGCCCGACCTTCCTACCGTCGCCGCCGAGGCCTGGCGCTTCCTCGCCAGGCGATGGTCTGTCCTCGTGGCCGCCACAGCCGTGGGTTTTGTCCTCGGCGCGGCCGTCACATTGCTCATGCCGCCAAGCTATACGGCGGGCGCGACCTTGCAGATCGACCGCCAAGCCGAGCGCGTGATCAACGCCGCGGATCAGACCCCGGTCGACAACATGGGCGAGGAGTTCTTCCAGACGCAGTACGGTTTGCTGCGCAGTCGCTCCCTGGCCGAACGCGTGGCGGACAGCCTCGGCCTTGCCCAGGACGACGCCTTCCGGAGCCTCATGACCCGAAAGCCGCGCGGCTACGCCTCGCGCGCGGGCGCTCCCGGAGAGCGGCGGGCCAAGGTGATCCGGCTGCTGCAGACCCATCTCAGGATCTCGCCCGTGCGTGGTTCGCGCCTGGTCTCCGTGGACTTCACCGGTCCCGACCCGAGTGTTTCGGCCCGCATCGCCAACAGCTTCGCGGAAAACTTCATCGCCGCCGCCCTCGAGCGGCGCTTCGAGGCGTCCTCGTACGCGCGTGACTTCCTCGAAAAGCGACTGGCGGAGGTGAAGGGGCGCCTGGAAGGCAGCGAACGCGACCTCGTCGCCTACGCCGCGAGCCGGCAGATCATTCAGTTGCCGAACGTCGGCCCCTCCGCGACGCCCGACAGCGGGCCCTCGCTGCCCGCAGCGAACCTCCAGGCCTTCAACAACGCCCTGGCGGGGGCCAGGACGGACAGGATCAAGGCGGAGCAGAAGTGGCGCGAAGCGCAGGCTTCGAACGGCGTGGGGCTGTCCGACATCCTGCAGAGCCCGACCTTCCAGGTGCTCAGCCAGGAGCATGCGAAGCTCGCGGCTCAGTACCAGGATCGGCTGCGTACGTTCAAACCCGACTATCCGGAGATGGTCGCGCTCAAGGCGCAGGTCGACGAGACCGAGCGGCAGATGGCGATCGAGGCGAACAACATCCGCCAGGCCTTGAAGGCCCAGTACGACACCGCTCTCGCCAACGAGGCCGCCCTCTCGGACCAGGTCGCCTCGCTGAAGGCGGCAGTGCTCGACCTCCGTGGACGGAGCATCCGCTACAACATCCTGCAACGCGAGGTCGACACCAACCGGACGCTCTATGACGGCCTGCTGCAGCGCTACAAGGAAGTGGGCGTCGCCGGCGGCGTCTCCGCCAACAACATCTCCATCGTCGACAGGGCGGAGCCCCCCCTGCGCCCTTCGGCGCCGCGCGCCTTGTTCAATCTCCTGCTCGGCGCGGTGGCCGGGCTCTCGATTGGCGTTGGACTGGCGCTCCTGACCGATGGGCTGGACCAGGCGGTTCGCGGTGCAGCGGACCTCGAGGAGACGCTCGGCCTGCCGCTGCTGGGTGCGGCGCCCGCCCTTCGCCGCGGCGTGCGGGCGGCGGAGGCCCTCGCTGAGCCTCGCTCCGCGCTGGCCGAATCCTTCCAGGCCGTTCGCTCGGCCCTGCAGTTCTCCACCCCCGATGGATTTCCCAAGAGCCTGCTGGTGACCAGCCCGTGGCCGGGAACAGGAAAGACGACGACCGCCTTCGCCCTCTCCCAGTTCGTGGCGCGCCTGGGCTTTCGCGTCCTGCTCGTCGAGGCCGACCTTCGCCATCCAAGTCTTGCCGAGTTCGTGACGCACGACCGCAGGTTCGGCCTGACAACGGTGCTCACCGGAGCGGCGGCCCTGCAGGACGTCGTGCAGGCGACCCCGCTGCCGAACCTCTTCCTCGTCGCCGCCGGTCCCCCAGCCCCTTCACCAGCGGAGCTGCTTGCGGGTCCGCGGCTTCTGTCCCTGATCACCGAGGCCCGGGCGAGTTTCGACGCCGTGGTGTTCGACGGACCGCCGGTCATGGGCCTTGCAGACGCCCCGGTCATCGGAGCGTCGGTCGATGGCTCGATCCTCGTCATCGATGCCGGACGGACGACCCAGAGGCAGGTCCGCGCGGCGATGCGCAGACTTTCGATGGCCGGCGCCCATGTGCTTGGGGCCGTCCTCAATCGCGCAAAAGCTGCGCCCGGCGAGCCGAGCTACGGGTATGGATTCACCTATGGCTACGGACGGGAAAGCGATGAGGCTCAAGCCGGAGCCGCGATCGGACGACTGACCAGGCTCGGCCGTCGGCTGCTCCCACGCCAGTGACCCGGCGGGGCCGAAGCGCGCCTAGCCGCGTGCAGGCAGTCTCGGCGTTGCGGAGGCTCGCCATCCTGGCGACAGTCTTCGGACTGGGTGTCCTCATCGTCAGGCAAGCGCAGCTCGCAGGCCAAAGGGACGCCCCTCCCCGCTTTTGCGCCTCCGATCCGCTGGATGAGCGCGCCCTTGCCGAGCTCGGCTTCCAGGCAGACCGTCGGGGCGATCGGGCGCGCGCACGCCGCCTCATCGGCCTCGCCAGCCGTAGGAGCTGGCGCGATCCTCGGGTCCAGACCTGGCTGCTGCAGCGCGCCGTGGAGGCGGGCGACTGGACCGGGGCGATGGCGCACGCGGACGCCCTGCTGCGTGTCGACCCTGACGGCGCCCTGAGGCCAGCGGTCTTCCGACTGCTCGATGTGATCGCCGCGGACGACACATCCCGCCCCGCCCTCATCGAGCGCCTTCGTTCTGCGCCCTGGTGGCGCCGAAGCTGGCTCGCCCAGCTGGCGGACGTTGCGGTCTCACCTGGCGGCGCGGTCACCCCCGATCAGGCGCGCGCCATCGTGATCGGTCTCGCGTCCGGCACAGAGCCTCTCTCGGCCGCGGAGTACCAGCCTTACCTCGACATGCGACTTGCGCGGGGAGACTACGCCCTGGCGGAGCGCGACTGGGGCTTGCTCGCCGGCGCCCACGATGCGGACGCACTTCTGCGCGACCCGACGTTCCAGACCCTGGGCGATGCCGGACCCTTTGCATGGCGGGGCGTCTCGGGCGCGGGAGCCTCCATCGAGGCGGAGGCGACAGTCGATGGGGGCCGCGCGCTGCGCGTAGACTATGATGGCGCGTCTTCCCCCGTCCTGACTGGCCAACTCCTCGTCCTTCCGCCGGGTCGCTACAGCTTCGTCTGGCGAGAACGGATCCTCGGGCCGCCGCGCATCGTCTGGCGCCTCCGGTGCCTGGGTCCGGCGCCGCGGATCCTCACCCAGGGATCGCCTCTCGACGCCCCGGGCTGGCGCGCTCGCGCTCTGGCCTTCGAGACCACGAAGGATTGCCCCGCCCAGGAGCTGGAGCTTGTCCCGCAGCCGGCAGAACGCCGGGACGAGGTCTCGGCCTGGTTCGCGGACCTATCGCTCTCGCGCAGATCCTGAACCGTTCAGCGCAGCACCGTGCGGTACAGCAAGGCGGCCACGCCCGTGGAGGACAAGGCGGCCGCCCGGGCCAGGAATACCGCAGCGTCCAACGGGCCAGCGGGGCCTTCCAGCCCACGGCGCATGGCGTAGAGCCGATACTCCGAGGCAACGCTCGCGGGCCCCGCGCGCCGCCGGGCAAAGTCGCGGCCGAGGCGCACCTCGACCAGGTCCTGCGGGAGATTGGCGAAGGTGGCCCCCCTGGCGATCATCCTCAGCCAGAGGCCGTAGTCCTCCTTCAGGGGAAGGTCCGGGTATCCGCCGGCGGCGAAGAAGACCTCCTGGCGCATGAAGACAGTCATGTGATTCATCGGACTTCGCCAATTGGCTCGCCGGACGATGTCGCCGTGCGTGAGGGGCGTAACGCGTCGGCGCTTTGTGCTGCCCTGGCCGATTTCGAGGATGGAGCCGCCCAGGACGTCCACGCCTGGATTGGCGGCCAGGAAGGCGACCTGCGCCGCGAACCGGTCGGGTCGGTTCAGATCGTCGGCGTCCATCCGCGCGATCCAGGGCGTACGAACGGCGTTGGCAGCGCGATTGAGATTGTGGTGAAGGCCGCGTGGGCCCTCGTTCACCGTGAGCCGGTACCTCGGGTTCTGGAGAAGGCCCTCGACCACGCGCTTCATCACGGGTGACAGCTGGCCGTCCTGGCAGATGAGGATCTCGTCGGGCGGCAGTGTGGAGGTCTCGACGCTGCGCGCGGCTTCCAGGAAGTTCTCGGGCGCATCGCCCGCCCACACCGGCAGCAGGCAGGTGAAGGCGAAGGGTGACACGCGAAGGTTCAGCGGGCGCCGCCGCCAGCGAGAAGCGTCCAAACCGTACGCCAGAGGATCTGGAGGTCGAGCGCCAGGGACATGTTCTTCAGGTAGAAGAGGTCGTAGGCGAGCTTGACCCTCGTCTCGGCGAGATCGGCGGCCGGTCCAGTGCGCACCTGGGCCCAGCCGGTGATCCCCGGCCTCACCAGATGGCGCAGGGCGTATTTCGGCTCCTGCCGCTCAAACGCCTCCGCGAGCAACGTCCACTCTGGGCGCGGCCCGATCACGCTCATTTCTCCCCGCAGGACGTTGACCAACTGCGGAAGCTCGTCGATCCGCAGTCGCCGCAGGACACGTCCGAATGGCGTCACGCGCGCGTCGTGCACGACTGTCGCGCGCGCCTCGGCAGTCGCAGGCGTCTGGCGCATGGTGCGCAGCTTGGCCATCGCGAACACGCGCCCGCCAAGTCCGACACGCGGCTGGCAATAGAACACGGGCCAGCCCATCGTCAGCAGAACGCCCAGCGCGGCCAGGGTCGCGATCGGTACAGTCAGCGGAAGCGAGACCAGGACGATGACAAGGTCGAGGACTCTCTTCGCGCGTCGATAAACGCAGACCCCGTTGCGGGAGATGTGATCGACCTCGAAATGATCGAGGTCGCACGCGCCGCCCACCTCCTCCAGGAACACCGCGACATGCCGGACCCGCAGGTCTCGCGCCATGACGCTCTGGAACAGCGGATCAGCTGTCGGCGCGCCGCCGGGCCCGTGTGTGAGGAGCACCAGGTCCAGGTCGTGCAGGCTGGGAGCAGGGGATTCGAGGCGAACGCAGTCGAAGCGAGGATCATCGAAAATGGCGTGACCGGGTCCGAGGACACCGATCCGCAGGCGGACGATCCGGCCGCGCGCGTAGATTGCGACGGCTCCGAGCAGAAGCGATATCGCGAGGCCCAGGGTCATCAGCAGGCCCGAGTCGTAGAAGCGCGCCGCCAAGACCAGCAGCGCCAGTGCTCCATGGAAGATCAGCACCTGGCCGAAGAGGGACGTCAGCTGCTGGTCCAGCCTTCCCCGCAGACGCAGGGCCCCTACGGCGACGACGAGATTCATAAGGCAGATCATCGCCACGTGCGCAAAGAGCTCTGGTTCGAGCGCAGGCGTCAGGTCGCTGCCGAGGGCGATCCACGCATAGAGCGGCGGCAGGACCAGGAGACAGGCTGCGCCTGCCGCCACGGCGACGGCGGCCAGGGCGCGGAGCCGGCGGGCGCGCAGGGAGGGCCCGGACGCCATGGCGGCCAGCGGAAGCGTCGCGACCGCTCGGTCGGCGCGCGCAAGGTTATCCATCCCCCGGGTCCCCACCCGTTGTTTCCGATTTGCAGTGTCCCGCCCATCCACCCGACACCGAACTCAGTGGGGAGGAACACTGCAGTCAAGCACGATTGGTTGCATATTGCAATCAAGAAGCGCCGCACCTTATCGCGTGATGCTCGTCTCTCCCTTGAGCATCAGGCGAATCCGGAGCTCACTCTACGGTGAAGCTTGATCCCGCGCTAGTGGAGGAAAAGGCCGTTCTCTCCGAGACTTACGCCAGCGCTTTGAGCCGCATGAGAACCTCGCGCATCGCGACCCGCCAATGGGGCGCGGGCTCGCCCAGAACCGCCCAGGTCGCAGACTTGTCGAGGACGCTGAATCCCGGCCTGCGGGCCGGGGTCGGGTAATCCGACGTCGCGATTGGAAGGACCCGCGCCTGCCTGCCGACCATCCCCAGGGCGTAGGCTTCCTCTGCGATCGCCTGGGCGAAGTCATACCAGGAGGCGACGCCTGCGTCGGTGCAATGGAAGACTCCCGACGCGCCGGCCCTGGACAGGCCCCAAAGGGTGTCCGCAAGAGTCGAGGCCGAGGTCGGCGTGCCGATCTGATCGGCCACCACCCGGACCTCGCCGCGCTCGGCGAACAGCCGCAACATCGTCTTGAGGAAGTTCCCGCCCCATGGGGAGTAGACCCAGGCGGTGCGGACAATCAGGGACCCCGGCGCCGCCTCCGCAACGGCCGTCTCTCCGGCGAGCTTCGAAGCCCCGTAAACGCCAAGCGGGGCGGTCGGATCGTCAGGTCGATAGGCGCAGCTGGTCTGGCCGTCGAACACGAAATCTGTCGAGACGTGGACGAACTTCGCTCCGGCCTCGACCGCGGCTCGGGCAAGGATCGCCGCGCCGTCTCGATTGACCTTGTACGCGGTCTCGGCGTCACTTTCGGCGCGATCGACGGCCGTGTAGGCGGCGGCGTTGAAAATCCATTCAGGGTTGTGACGGGCGACAGCGGCTGCAACGGCGGATGCGTCACAGATGTCGAGTTCAACTTCGGTCAGGGCGACGACCTCGCCGTCCCCGGGAGCCCGCGCTTCCAGCTCATTGGCAAGCTGTCCGCCCGCCCCTGCAACCAGCACCCTCATGGACTTCCCCCACTAGACTGACGGTGCGGTGAACCATAACGGCGGCCCGATCGTCCAGACTTGGCGTCCGGACCTGGCCGTCAGAGTGTCTCGGTATGGGTCGGACGCGGACCCGACTCCGCGTCGTCAGCGGGGTCTTCGCCACCCCGGATGTAGCGATCGAACTCCTCGGCGTAACGCTGTGTGATCATCTGTTGATCGGCGGGCGGAGCCTGTTGCTTCAGGTCCACGTACCAGTCGTGCTCTTCCTCATAGACATGGCGGCTCACGGCGCCTTCGAGGTGTTCGAGCTTGTCCAGGTAGTCCTGGCACATCGGATCGTAGTGTTCGAGCGCCGCAAGCTGCAGCTTGGCCGCCACCTGCTGGGCGTAGGCCATCTCGGCGCTGGCGTGCTTGCCGATGCGGACAAGCGCCGGATAGACGACTGCTTCTTCGGCCATCGAATGGCCGTTGAGGATCACGCGGAGGTTTTTCTGGGCCTTGCGGCGCGAGACGGCGTCGCCCGCCGCCCGAACCTCGGCGAAGGCCTGTTCGATCCACTCGTGATGATCGAGGATCATCCACAGCCAGTCGCCGGCGCTTGCGACCGAACGCGCATTCTGGTGCGCCTCGACCCGATTTTCCTCGCTCTCGGACGTCGTGACGGCGGAAATGACCTTGTCGAGAATGGACATGGCGTAGCTTCCTTCGGCGCAGGGATGTGCAAGGGAAAGCCTGTCGCGCAGGACGGGTTCCTGGCGCGCGCCCGCCGACTTGCGTGCGACCCGCACAGTGTCGATGAGCCTGTGGCCCGAACGGATGGAGGACGGCCGATCGATGACCACGCGTGACTATGGGGTCCAGCGCCTACCGCGCCGACGGGCATTGATCATCGGAGCCTGGGTGATGATCGTGCTGGCGGCAGCCGCCCTGGTCGTCGTCGACGTGATCGACCGATCCACCCGCATGAGCGCGGCGCGGGAATGGACGGCGTCCGGCCCACCCTGCGTCCGCTCGACGCCGACCGCCCTGCTCGCGGCAGACGAGGCCCCCGACCAGCTATCGGTGTTCCAGGGGGTGCGCTTCGCACGCACGCACGGCGCGATCCGCTGCAACACCATCGGCTACAATGGTGGCCGCAGCCGCGAGGACTTCCCCGTGTGCCAGTTCGACCACCCGGGCGGCGTCGAGGTCACCACCTCCGGCGGACGGTATGACTTCCTGCTGAGCCCGATGAGCCCCGCGACCGTACAGGTCCGACATGGAGTTCCCGACTGCGTCGTCGGCAGTACGGTGCAGATACACTGACCAGGCGCCCTTCGTCGTTGCGACCGGCAAGTCATCGGCTAGGCTAGGTTTTTCGCACGGGGCGCGGGGGGACCTGGCATGAGCCGCAGGACGGGGACGAGGACGGGTCGACCAGAGACCTGGCGGCCGTTCATGTTGCTCGCTGCCCTGGCCGCAGTCCTCGCTCCTGGCGCGGCGCTGGCGGCGTGGCCGCCGGAAACCGGCCGGGGATCCTGTCAGGTCGACAAGACGGCCAATGTCCCAGCGACGATGCGCGACGGAGTGGTTCTGCGCGCGGACATCTATCGTCCGAGAACGGACAAGCCGGCCCCGATCATCCTGATGCGCACCCAGTACGGCAAGGAATCCGCCCAGGTGCAGCCCTCGCGGTTCCAGACGCCGGAATGGTTCGCCTCCCACTGTTACATCGTGGTGGTCCAGGACATCCGCGGCCAGGGCGCGTCGGACGGGGTCTTCTACGAGTACGCCCACGACCGGGACGACGGCTACGACACCGTCGAATGGGCGGCTCGCCTGCCAGGCTCCAACGGTAAGGTGGGGATGTACGGCTCCTCTTATGTCGGGGCGACCCAGTGGCTCGCCGCCACCGCCGCCCCCCCGCACCTGGCGGCCATCGCCCCGTCCAACACCGCCTCCGACTACTACGATGGCTGGACCTACGAAGACGGGGCGTTCCGTCTTGCCTTCATCGAGAACTGGATGACCGAAACGATCGCGGAGAGCTCGGCCGTCAACCGCAAGGACCAGGCGACCGCGACGCGGCTGAAGGAGGCGGGTCTCGATATTGCCCGGTGGATGCGCTTCACCCCTTATGACCGCCTGCCCTACTTCGATCCTGGCGGCAGCGTCGTCGCCCCCTACTTCTTCGACGCCCTCGCCCATCCCACCGACGACGCCTACTGGCAGGCCTTCAGCATCGAACCGCGCTGGAACAAGGTGGCCGTGCCGGTGCTGGCCTTCGATGGCTGGTACGACGCCTTTCTCGACGGCTCGCTCCGGAACTTCAATGGCGTGCGTGAGAATGGCGCCACCGAGCTTGCGCGGCGGAACCAGCGTATCGTCATCGGACCCTGGGAGCACCTTGGCTGGGGACGGCCGGGCAGCCTGGTGAGCCCAAGGCTGGCCTCGATCGGCCCTGCGGCGAACAGCCCCGTCAACGAGCTGATGCTGGCCTGGTTCGACCACTTCCTGAAGGGCGAGGACAACGGCGTCGATGGCGGCCCGCGTGTCGACTACTTCGTCATGGGCGAGAACCGGTGGCATGTGGCGCACGAGTGGCCGATCGCGGGAACCCGGTTGGAGGCCTGGCGCCTCGCCAGCGGGGGGCACGCCGCCTCGGTGATGGGCGACGGAAGCCTGGTTGCGCCGGGAGGAGAGCGCGCCAAAAACGCAGCCAGCGACACTTATGTCTACGACCCCGCCAACCCCGTCCCGAGCGTCGGCGGCCACTCCTGTTGTTCGCCGGCAAGCGGGCCGCAGGGCCAATATGACCAGTCTTCGGTGGAACAGAGGCCGGATATCCTGGTCTTCTCCAGCGCGCCCCTGACCCAGCCGCTGGAGATCACCGGCCCGATCAAGGTGGTGCTGTTCGCCAACTCGAGCGCCACGGACACCGATTTTACCGCCAAGCTCGTCGACGTCTTCCCTGATGGGAGCGCCGTGAACCTGAACAATGGGATCATCCGCGCGAGCTACCGGGAGTCCCGGACCCATCCGACGCCGATCACGCCAGGCGAGGTCTATCGCTATGAGATCAAGGTCTGGCCCACCAGCAACCTGTTCAGGGCCGGCCACCGGATCCGGCTGGAAATCTCGTCCAGCGACTTCCCGCAGTTCGGCCCCAACCCGAACACTGGCGGATCCCTTGCGGACAACATCGCCCTGCGACCGGCGAGCCAGACGATCCTGCACGATGCGGACCATCCCTCGGCGGTGATCCTGCCGGTGATCCCTATCGACGCCCAGGGGGCAGGCGCGGACACCGCACCATTGAAATAGGGCTGGATGACCGCCGGATCAGGCGGGGGCCGCTCGATCCGGCTTGCTCCCAGCGGACGGCGCCGCCACGATGGGAGGAAAGTAGGGAGAACGCCCATGGCCCTGGACATGGAGCCGGAGATCGCCGCCCTCGTGGGGGAGATCGATTTCGACCCCGAGGCGCTTCACGCCAAGTACCTGGCGGAGCGGGACAAGCGGGTGCGTCCCGACGGCATCGGTCAGTACGTCGAGGTCAAGGCAGAGTTCTCGCACTACGTTGACGATCCCTATGTCGAGCGCGGCTTCACCCGCGATCCGGTGTTCGACCACGTGGATTTCGTCATCATCGGCGGCGGCTTCGGCGGCCTGCTCATGGGCGCGCGATTGCGCGAGGCTGGATTCGAGAACCTGCGCGTCGTGGAGGCGGGGGGCGACTTCGGCGGCACCTGGTACTGGAACCGCTATCCCGGCGCGATGTGCGACGTGGAATCCTACTGTTACCTGCCGCTGCTCGAAGAGCTCGGCTACATGCCAAGGCACAAGTACAGCTTCGCGCCGGAGATCCTCGAGCATAGCCGTGCGATCGCGCGCCACTATCGACTGTACGACCAGGCGTTGCTGCAGACCAAGGTGAGCGAGCTGCGCTGGGACGAGGCCAATTCGGTCTGGATCGTCTCCACCGATCGTGGCGACCGCTTCACCACCCGCTATGTCGCCATGGCCAATGGGCCCTTGAGCCGGCCCAAGCTGCCCGGCGTGCCAGGGATCAATGAATTCGAGGGCCACACCTTCCACACCAGCCGCTGGGACTACGGCTATACCGGCGGCGACAGCTCCGGTGGACTCACTGGCCTTGCCGATAAGCGCGTCGGGATCATCGGCACTGGGGCGACTTCGGTTCAGTGCGTGCCGCACCTGGGGGCCTGGTCCAAGCACCTCTACATATTCCAGCGCACCCCTTCGTCCGTGGACGTGCGCAACAACTGCGAGACCGATCCGGAGTGGTTCGCCAGCCAGGGTTCCGGCTGGCAGGCGAGGCGGCAGGAGAACTTCAACACCCTCGTCGCCGGCGGCGACCAGGACGAGGACATGGTCCACGACGGCTGGACCGACATCTTCCGCAATCTGACGGGCGCCGCGGCCAAGGCGGCGTCGCGCAAGCTGGGGCGCCGGCTGACGGGCCACGAACGCGGTCAACTGATGATGATGGCCGACTACCGAAAGATGAATCAGGTGCGCGGGCGGGTAGACACGATCGTGCGGGATCCCGACACGGCTGCCCTGCTGAAGCCCTGGTACCGCCAGTTCTGCAAACGGCCCTGCTTCCACGACGAATACCTCGACGCCTTCAACCGGCCGAACGTGGAGCTGGTGGACACCGGCGGACACGGGGTGGAACGGCTCACACGCAATGCGGTCGTGGCCAATGGCCGGGAATACGAGGTCGACTGCCTGATCTTCGCCACCGGCTTCGAAGTGGGTACGTCCTACACGCGGCGCGCCGGCTACGACATCGTGGGCCGAAACGGCGTGAGTCTCTCCGACTACTGGGCGGACGGCCTGCGCACCTTGCACGGCCTGACGGTGCACAACTTCCCTAACTGCTTCTTCCTTGGCTTCACCCAGACCGCGATCACAATCAGCGTGCCCCAGGCCCTGGGGGAGCAGGCACGGCATGTCGCCTACATCGTGAGCGAAGCGCGCGAGCGGGGCGCGACCAGTCTGGAGGCGACGGCCGAGGGCGAGCAGGCCTATGTCGACGAGGTGCACGGCCTTGCCCGCCTGGGCGAGCGGTTCTACCGCGAATGCACGCCGGGCTACTATAACAGCGAAGGCGCCGAGGGTAATCGCGCCGGTTTCTTCTCGAACATGTACGGCGCCGGCCCGCTTGCGTTCTTCGAGTTGCTGCGCAGGTGGCGGGACGCGGGTGATCTGGCGGGTTTGGAGCTGAGGTAGACCCTTTGGTGCGCCGGCATCCCGCCGGCTTTTCCTTGCTGCGTCCTACCTAAGTGAAGAAGAAAGGGCCGGCGAGACGCCGGCGGTCCGGAAGAAAAGAGCCGGCAGGATGCCGGCGGTCCCAAGAAGGGCGCGCCTCACATCGCCCGGCGTTCGAACTCCAGGATCTCCTCGAGGACGAACTGGTAGTAGGTCATCGCCTCGCTGGCGGAGAAGCGTTCGCGGTCGATCTCGATCCTGGGCTTTCCCTCGCGCACCGACTCCGGAATGAGCCGGGCGCCCAGGTCGGGCCAGCGCATGATCCGAGGGATATCCCGCCCGCGCATTGCGATGGTCTGGCTCATCACCGAGGGGTGGAGTTCGAGGAACTGGACGAAGGCGTCGGCCAGGGTCTGAACTGCAGCCCTGTTCTGCCCCGTGCGCATGGCGGCGAAGGCAGATTCCACGCGAACCCGGAGGTGCTCGTTCCGGATGTCGCTGGGACGCGGCACGGTCCGGGCCTCAGATCGAGGAATTGATTGGGAAGTCGACGCCCGCGAGCTGCTCGGCGCGCCAAGCCTTCTGCCTGGCGTGCCGGTCCCTGAACTCGGGCAGGACGTCGCGTCCGAAGCGCTCGATCGACTCCATGATGTGCTCGTGTTTGCGGTCGCCACACTGGGCCACAAAGATCATCAGGTCGAGGTTCTGGGCCTCGTACTTCAGCAGCGTGCGCCGGATGCTCTCCGCTGACCCGATGGCGTTGCCGCTGCGCGCCGCGCGGTAGAGCGCCTTGGCGATCTC
>DASXGQ010000073.1:0-3349 GCA_036488995.1 Caulobacteraceae bacterium | reverse complement strand
GTCGTACCCTCCCCGTCCCTCGTCGACGCGCAGATCAAGCAGATCCCCCTCGCCTTCGACCGAGTGACCGGCAAGTTCAGCGCCCAGCAGTTCACGCAGTTCCTCGCTTCCCAGGGACTGACGTTGCGCCAGGTGCAGTCCGACATCACTGATGAGCTCGCCGAGCGGCACTTCGGCATGGCCGTGGCGGCCAACTTCCGGATGCCCAGGGCCTATGCCGCGCTGAACGCGGTGGCGGCGCTACAGTCCAGGGAGGTGAGTTATTTCTTCCTCAATCCGGCGATCATCCCCAAGCCAGCAGAGCCGACGGACGCCCAGCTCCTCGCGTTCGAGAAGGCGCATGCCGCCCAACTGACGCGCCCCGAGATGCGCACCGTGTCGCTGGTCCGGTTCTCCGCCGCCGCTATCGAGCCCACGATCACAATCGATCCGGCTCAGGTCGAGAAGGCCTTCGAGGCCCAGAAGAACGAGCTCTCCACCCAGGAGACCCGCAGCATCGTCCAGATCCCGGTGAGGTCGGCGGCGGAGGGCGCGCAGGCCGCCGAGCGCCTGCGCAAGGGCGAGGATCCAGGCGCCATCGCAAAATCCATGGGAACCGATCCGGTGATCTACACCGACAAGAAGCAGTCAGAGGTCGCGGACAAGAAGCTCGCAGCCGCCGCCTTCGCCATGAAAGCCGGTGACTCGCAGGGGCCGGTGCAGGGCGAATTGGGCGTCGCGGCGCTGAAGGTGACCAAGATCACCGAGGCCAAGGCGGCGACGCTCGAGAGCGCACGTCCGAAGATCGAGGCGGACCTGCGCAAGAAGGCCGCGCAGGACAAGGCGTACACGCTCAGCGAAGCGTTCGACACCGCGCGGCAGGGCGGCGCCACGATCCCGGCCGCCGCGCAGAAGGCCGGCGTCGCCGTGCAGAGCGTCGGGCCCTTCACGGCCTCGGGCGTCGGCCTCGATGGCAAGCCGATCCCGCTCATCACCGACAAGATCGCCAAGGCCGCGTTCGCCACCAGCGGCGGCCAGGACACCGACGTCGAAGACGCGGGGCCGGGAGAATACTTCGCCCTGCACGTGGACAAGGTCGCGCCGCCCGCCCTTCCCACGCTGGACGAGGCGCGGCCGCAGCTCACCCAGGCCTATCAACTGGAACAGATCCGCGACGCCTTCCGGACGCGGGCGGATCAGCTCGTAACCCAGATCCGCGGCGGGAAGTCGATGGACGCTGTCGCTCAGAGCGTCGGATCTCACGTCGTCAAGATCCCTGGCATGCAGATGATCAAGGCGCAGCAGTACCAGTCGATGGGCCGCGAGTTCGTGGGCGCCGCTTTCAGCGTCAAGCCCGGCGACGCCTTCGCCGCAGGGGCGCCCGGCGGCGCCTATATCGGCAAGGTCGAAAGCGCAGCGCCGGGTAATCCGGCGACGGTGGCGGTCGTCACCGACGTCGTACGCGGCCGCCTGGGCCAGGATTACCTTCGCGATCTGCTCGATACGGTGAAGCTTGCTTCGATGAAGCAGACGGGCGCGCGCTGGAATCGCAACGTCGCTCTCAAATCCATCGGCATCGATCCGAACACGATCGCCGGAACCAAGGGCAAAGCCTCCGGCAAGGCGCAGTGACCAGCAGGGACGGTTTCGACGCCTTCGCCGAGGCGTATCGCGCAGGCCGGCCCCAGTTCGTCTGGCGTCGGCTGATCGACGACATGGAGACGCCCGTCTCTGCCTACCTGAAGATCGCACACGGCAAGCCGTACGCGTTCCTGTTCGAGTCGGTGGAAGGCGGCGCCTGGCGCGGGCGCTATTCAATCATCGCCATGCTGCCGGACCTCGTGTGGAGGTGCCGGGGCGAGGCGGCGGAGACGGCTGTCGCTGGCGAAGGTGGCATGGGGCCTTTCACGCCGCTCGAGGGCAACGCGCTCGACCGTCTCAGGGACCTGGTTGCGGACTCGCGCATGGACATCCCTGTCGGCCTGCCCCCAATGGTCGGGGGCCTCTTCGGCGTCCTGGGCTATGACATGGTCCGACTCGCCGAACGACTGCCGGACATCAATCCGGATCCGTTGGGACTTCCTGACGGTGTCCTGATCCGTCCCTCGATCGTCGCCGTGTTCGACTCCATCGCCCAGGAGATCGTCCTGGTCACCACCGCGCGCCCTTCCCACGAGAGCGCCGAGACGGCCTTCGCCGCAGCCCAGAACCGCCTTTCGGCGGTGGAAGCGTCCCTGCGCCACCCACTCCCGGCACGATCGCCGACCGGGGCCGCGGCGGAGGACGCAAGCTTCGCCTCGCCAGTCAGTCGCGAGGCGTACGGCCAGATTGTGGAACGCGCCAAGGACTACATCCGCGCGGGCGACATATTCCAGGTCGTGCCGAGCCACCGGTTCAGCATGCCGTTCGATCTGGACCCCTTCGCGCTCTATCGATCGCTGCGCCGGACCAATCCTTCCCCCTTCCTGTTCTTCCTGAACTTCCCCGAGTTCGCCCTCATCGGCTCGTCCCCGGAGATTCTGGTTCGCCTGCGCGAGGGAAAGATCACCATCCGGCCCATCGCCGGGACTCGCCCCCGCGGCGCCACCCCTGCGGAGGACCTCGCCCTAGAGGCCGAGCTGCTCGCCGACGAGAAAGAGCGCGCGGAGCACCTGATGCTGCTCGACCTGGGCCGCAACGATGTGGGCCGTGTGGCAATGCTGCGCGACGAGGGGCGGAATGCTCCGCCCGTGAGCGGACCCAGGCCCCCTCGCGTAAGGGTGACCGAGAGCTTCACCATAGAGCGCTATAGCCACGTCATGCACATCGTCTCGAACGTCGAGGGAGACGCTCCAGAGGGACTGGATCCCGTCGACGTCCTGATGGCCGCCCTGCCCGCCGGCACCCTGTCTGGGGCGCCGAAGGTCCGCGCCATGCAGATCATCGACGAACTCGAGACGGTGAAGCGCGGAGTCGTCTATGCCGGCGCCGTGGGATATTTTGGCGCGGATGGATCGGTCGACACCTGCATCGTTCTGCGTACGGGCCTGATCAAGGACGGGGTCTTGCACGTGCAGGCCGGCGGCGGCGTGGTCGCCGACAGCGATCCGGACGCTGAATACGAGGAAACCCTCCACAAGTCCCGCGCCCTGCGGCGCGCCGCAGAGGAGGCGTGGCGGTTCTCGTGAACCCGCCCCTCCTCAGCCACGGAAGACCCCAATGATCCTCGTCGTCGACAACTACGACAGCTTCACCTGGAACCTGGTCCACTACCTGGCCGAGCTTGGCGGGCGGGTGGTCGTGCGCCGCAACGACGTGCTCACGGCCGACGAGGCCCTGGCCATGGGCGCCGAGGCCGTGGTGCTCTCGCCCGGCCCCTGCACCCCGAACG